>JAGHDS010000293.1 GCA_021159845.1 Anaerolineae bacterium | reverse complement strand
TGCCGTTCCCATCCAGGGCATAGTGCTCGGCAGCGATGCAGTCCAGGCACACGGGCTGTCCATCCTTGAGGCGGGCACGGGTCTCCATGACATTCTCACCGCAGATCGCGCACCGCACGGACGCGTAGATGCGCGATAGGGGAGGCAGGTCCACCCGGCGAGGTGAGACCTGGAATACGGACTCCTCAGGCTCGCTGAGTATGGCCTGGGAGACGTCCGCCCACAATCTGGCGAGTCGCTCCTGCTCATCCGGTGTGGCCTCCTCGTGTCGGACGACGATCTTCTGGAAGAGCTCGTTGGCCTCGGGATAGCGGTCACTGAAGCCGTCCTGCCATTCCGGTCGAACGATCACGCGGATGCCGTTGCCGTCCCTACGTGTGACGGTCACGGCGGTCTTGCCGACGTCGTGGTAGATCAGGCCGTTGTTGCCGAAAGAGCAACCCGTCACGAATTGCACGCCATCGCTGAAGCAGCTATTCGTCTCGACGATGGCCAGGATCCTCTCCATGCCTGTGCTTCGCGGTAGCCCTAATTCGCGCAGGGCGATGTAGCTGGCGCGTACGCCCAGGCTGAGGTATGGGCAGTAGTGCCCGTGGAGTTCCCCTGCCTTTCTCAATAGTGCATCGACGTTGCCCTGGCGAATGAGCTCCTCGATCGGTTCACGCGGATGCAATGGAAGCATGTTCTCCTCCCTGTGAATGTGTTGTGGACAAGAAAAGGCCACGGGGCTTTCCGGATTCAGTCCGGAGAAAGACCTTCGTGGCCTTGTGATCGCCGATTCCGTATTCAGTTAAGGTTTGCGCTAGCGTCTGTCGAGTCTATCGGATATTTCTGGAAGTGAGAAGCCTCCTTCTCCCCCCATGGCGGATCTGGGGGAGCCTGAAGGACCACCTGCATAAAGGCATCACGGGCCTTCGGGCCACGAGTTCGCCTCGACTTCGTGTCGACGGGGGTAGTGTAAGGGTTCACACGGGTACTGTCAAGGATCGGCATCATACGATCATGGTTACTCGGTGGGCGGGTGCTCTAGATGACGGAGATTTTTCTCCTTAGCCGCCAGGGTTTGTTGTACATGTTCGGCGGCTGTCTCGATTAGTCGGGCGAGTGGTTGCCGTTCCACGCCGATGACGTAGAAGTGCGCCTTGCTGATTGGCAGGAGGAACTTGGCACCGCGAGCACAGGCAACCGCCTCAGCGATGTCCGGGGTAATCTCCCCCAGCATGGCGTTGGGTACGACTACACCGATAGGCCCTACGATAACGTCGGCCAGATTTATGGAGACGCGGATGGCATTGGGGCCACTGGCACCTCGATTCGCACCGGCCTGAATCATCCGATCGGTCGCGATGGCGTTCGTCCCAAGCGCCAGGATCTCCACGTCGCGCGGCAGCCGCTGTCGTAGTTGAGCCACGATCTGGGCACCGATGCCTCCCCCCATGCCATCGACCACAGCAACAATCATATCCTCAGCCCCCCTCCGCTCTACACTAGCTACTGCCATGTCCACCAATGCACTCGCTGCTCGCTCTGCCGCTGAATAACGCTTCCTCAGATCTCTACCATAGCCTTGACAAGGCCGCTGCCTGGCTCTAACCACTGTGGAAATCGGTCGATGAGCTCCTCCAATGAGGCCCGGTGGGTGATCCAGGGTGTCGTGTCCACTCCTTCGTCCTCCAAAGCCCGGATGACGCGCTTGAAATCCTCACTGGTGGCGTTGCGGCTGCTGAGGAGCGTCGTCTCCCGGCGGTGGAAGTCCGGGTCGTGGAAGGTGATGTCGGCTTGCGCCAAGCCGACGAAGACGAGTTTGCCGCCGTGAGCCATGTAGTCAAAGGCGTTCATCATCGACTGTGGGTTGCCGGTAGCGTCGAATACAATGGTGGGCAGGTCGCCACCGAGCATGTTTTCCAATGCCCGCACGGGGTCTTCGGAGCCATCAAGATAGCGCTCGATCCCTAATTGCTGGCGACAGAAGGCCAGCCGTTGCGGGCTGATATCCATGATGACCACGTTGGCCCCGGCGAGTTTAGCGAACTGGGTGACCGACATGCCGATGGGGCCGGTACCGATGACGAGAACGTTTTCACCTGGCTCCGGCTGGGCCCGGCGCACCGCGTGCGCTCCGATGGTCAACATCTCCACCATCGCCAGTTGATCGAAGGAGAGGATTTCCGATTTATAAAGCTTCTCGATGGGAACCGTCATGAACTCCCTCATGCCGCCGTCGAGGTGCACTCCCAGCACTTGCATATCGACGCAGCAGTTCGTCTTCCCGCGTCGGCAGGCAATGCAGTGGTCACAGTAAATATAAGGCTCCACGGTGCAGCGGTCGCCGACAGCCAGACCATGGTCATTCTCTCCGATGGCTACGATCTCCACGCCCAGCTCATGCCCCATGATGCGTGGATAGCTGAAGAAGGGCTGCTCTCCCCGGAATGCATGGATATCGGTGCCGCAGATCCCAACCCGGCGCACGCGCACCAATGCCTCGCCAGGAGCGGGTGCCGCAGGTGTTTCCATTTCTGCGAGATTGAACCGTCCTGGGCTCTCAAGGATAACGGCTTTCATCATACCCTCCATCATGGCCAATCGTGTCCAGGGGAAGTATCCAGGTTTTGGCGGGTTTAGTCAACTTGGTAGGTGGGTGATTGCTCGTAGCTTGAGGCATAGAGACAGGCGACGGCAACGCCGTCGCCTGTCTGTCGCAGCGAGGCGGGTGATTTGGCCCAATACAAGCTGCCGGGGGGCGATGGGTAATCATCGCAACAGGTGGCGTCGTCGGGCCGGGAGCTTTATCGTTCCCCTCCTGCGCTTAGGCCAGCCGTAGCAGTTGCCCCAACTGGAAGATGATTACCGCCAGCAGCCATCCCAGCAGCAGACTGTAAGTTACAGAGAGAAGCGCCCACCGCCAGCCTGCTTCCCGTCGGATAGCTCCGATGGTGGCGATACAGGGGATGTAGATCAGTGACATCACCATAAAGGCGTAGGCGCTTACAGGTGTGAAAGCCGATTGGATGGCGACCGTAAGAGTTGCTTCACCTCCATAGAGAGTACCCAGCGTGCCAACGACGACTTCTTTGGCCAGGATGCCGAAGAAAAGGGCTACCGCTGCTTGCCAGAAGCCAAACCCTGCCGGGGCCAGCAGGGGAGCCAGCAGCCGCCCCAGCCCTCCGATCAGGCTGGCCTCGCTGGCATATTCCACTCCTGGAGGGAGGCTGGCCAGTGCCCAAACCAGGATGACCGTAATCGCGATGATGGTACCTGCCTTCGTCAGGAAGAGGCGACTGCGCTCCCACATGTGGATCAAGACACTGCGCACAGATGGTAGGCGGTACGGCGGTAGCTCCATCACGAGCGGAGCGATTTCATGAGCGAAGAAAAGCCTCCGGAATAACAGCGCCGTCCCGATGGCCACTATGATGCCCAGCACGTAAAGGGAGAAAATGATCAATCCTTGAGCTTGAGCGAAGAATGCTCCAGCGAAGAGGACATAAATGGGCAAACGGGCTGAGCAAGAGATGAACGGGTTAATGAGGATCGTCAAGATACGATCTTTCTCGGAACTTAATGTGCGTGTTGCCATGATTGCCGGAACGTTGCAGCCGAAGCCGAGGATTAAGGGAATAAACGACTTCCCGTGTAGCCCAAGAGCATGCATCAAACGATCCATGACGAAGGCCGCCCGTGCCATATAGCCGGAGTCTTCCAGGATGGCAATGACCAGGAACAGCAGCAGGATATTGGGCAGGAAGACCAACACTGAACCGATGCCACCAATGATCCCATCCGCTACTAGCGATGCTGCCCACTCCGGCGCTCCCAGAGCAAGGATGCCCTTGGCGCTGGCTTCCCCTAGCCAGGTAAAGAAGGCATCCACCAAATCGGCCACTGGCCCACCCAGCGTGAAGATCAACTGAAAGGCGCCCCACAGTAAGGTGAGGAAGATGGGAATGCCCAGATACTTGTTCAGCACAATCCGGTCTATCCGTTCCGAGATGTCCAGCCGCCTCTCCATTCCGGTTTTCCGCCGGATGATCGCCTTGGCAAGCCCGTTAAGAAACCCATAGCGGCGCTCAACTAAAGCCATTTCTATATCACCGTCTTCCAATCGGCCTTCCAAGCGGACGGTGGCTGCCATGACAGTGCTCATGATCTCCTCTTCCTGAGGCTGTCCTTTCAGTTGGCGTTGTGCCTCGGGATCGCCTTCCAGCAACTTGATCGCCATCCAACGTGAGGAGTAGCCATCCAGGTTCGTGGAGCGTTCCAGCATATTCTGCAGACGAGTGATCTCCTCCTCCACTGGCGGACCATAGTCCAGCTTGAAGGTGGGCGCGGGATGATGCTGTTCGCTTTCTACGATCGCTTCCTTTAGCGCTTCGATCCCTTCCTCCTGGTTGGCTACAGTGGTGACCACCCGTACACCCAAAGCTTGGCCCAATGCTACTGTATCTATCTCGATGCCCTTGCGCGCTATTTCATCCATCATGTTGAGATCCAGCACCACAGGAACCCCCAGTTCCAGCAATTGTAGTACCAGATAGAGATTACGTTCCAGATTGGTGGTGTCTACAACGGCTACGACCAAGTCTGGCTTCCCGTGGAGCAAAAAATCGCGGGCGATCCGCTCGTCAAGAGAATAGGACGTAAGTCCATAGATGCCCGGTAAATCTACCACCGTTACATGCACTCCCGCGTAGGTGAAATGCCCTTCCTTTCTCTCCACGGTCACGCCAGGCCAGTTGCCCACATGCTGTCGTGCCCCGGTCAGCGCATTAAAAATACTCGTTTTGCCAGAATTGGGGTTCCCGGCCAGGGCTACAGTCATCCCTTTCTGCATAACCATAGTGAGTGTCCTCCCTTTTGTGTCTTAGGCAGATCGTTCCTCAATGTACTGTATGTTACGGTTCGCCGCTCTGGATACTAGGAGTGAGGCAGGCGACGTTTATCTGGAGCTCGGATGCTTGATGATCATGAGGTCACCGGTTTCACGTAGATTTGACGTGCCATTCCTTTTCCCAGCCCGAGCTGGAAGCCGTCTCGTCCCACGACGATCGGCCCACCGTCGTTTAAAATTACCTGGACTACCTGGCCTGGGAAGAGGCCCATCTGAGAGAGTTTCATTCGGACTCCTCGCCCGCCTCGCAGATCGCAGATCTGTACCCATTGACCGGAGGTGGCCAGACTCAAGGGGAACATGGGGGTCACCTCTCCTTAATGACGATCACGGCCGCTTCCTCCCTGCGTAGGGAAAGACGATACCCTCGCACGGTTACCTCTACCGGGTCACCTAGGGGAGCGACTCTTTCAACGGTGATTTTGGTGCCGGGGACGATGCCCATCTCGAGTAATCGGCTCTTGAGCGCCATCTCACCGCCGACTCTGGCAACTTCGGCTTGTTGCCCGGCTGGCAGATCCGCTAACGTTTTCGGTGGCATCGCCGTATCTCCTTGCGTGTGGGATGTCCTTGTGTAGGCGCTGGCCTCGCCGTGGGGCGAGGTGCAGTAAGTGGGCAGTGTGCCGGTGGCTGTGAACTGCCGAAACGCGGCTATCCAGTGTGATTCCTCGGCGGGGCAGGCTTCGATGAATTCCAGGAATTGGACAATGCGTCCCATTGTCTCCGGGCTAATATGATGCTCCATCTGGCAGGCGTCCCGTTCCGCCGTCTTTTCATCAACACCCAGGAAGAGATGCAAAAACCTGAAAAGATTCTTGTGGCGGGTGTATATTTCCTGTGCGATCTGGAGCCCTTGAGCGGTGAGTTCCAGGTATCCGTAACGCTCGTGGCGTACCAATCCTTCACGGACAAGTCGCTTGGTCGTTGCTACCACCGAGGGGGCTTTCACCTGGAGGTGCGCTGCCAGGTCTTTGACTCTCACCACGCCCCTTTCCAGGCTGATGATGAGCATTGCCTCTAGATAATCTTCAGTGCTCTGACTGAGTGTGATCATGGCCTTCTCTCCTAACCTAAAGGGGGGATGTTAACCTCATCTAACTTTATTTTACTGGGCTATTAAATATCTGTCAAGTCGGGGCTCGGCTAATAGTGTATCCTTTCGATGGAGATACGGAGATCGATTTCATTTGTTCGCCCTCACTGCTTCTGTAGGGACCGTAGGGGAAGAGGGGATCGAACTCTGTCCTTTGTGCGGGGCATTTCACAGAATTTTCACACCCGGCAACTAAAAGTTGCGGGCTCTACATAACCGCCTCTTCTTAGAAGAGGTCCCTTTAGCAGTCCGCTGGGCGGCTTCGCAACCGAAAGCGTCTTCATCCACATCGCTCGTCGAATGTTGGTGAAACCCGGCTTTTCCGAAAAGTCCGGTTTCTTCCCGGGGGCCATCACCGGGCCCTCGGCCTACATCGCTCACCGGATGCCGATGGGATCCAGTAGGAGAACAGTGAACAGTGAACAGTCGCCATGAACGGTGGCACACCGCATAACGATGAGAATGGATGGTCGATACCGATGAGCATAAGAACGCAGATGACGCTGATGCACGCAAACCCTCACGGATCATCCCGATTTTACTTTTCTCATCTGCGTAGATCGGCTTCTTCTGCGTCATCAGCGTTCACCTATTCTATTTTCGAAGCGGTTACAAGTTCTGGGCCACTTGACGGTGTGCCACGCCGTAGGCATAATGCGTGTCATCATCTCTCTTGGAGGCGGGCGTGTCTGTACAGGCTTTGCTCATGCATCCCGATGATAATGTCGCTCTGGCCGCCACTAATTTGACGGCAGGCGCGGTGATTGCTCTGGACGGAGTCGCCCTGACCCTGCGCCAGGACGTTCCCTTTGGCCACAAGTTCGCTTGTCGCCCCATCCACGCGGGCGACCCCGTGCTGAAATATGGACAACCCATCGGGCGGGCCACTACCGACATCCAGCCGGGTGAGCACGTGCATTCACACAATATGGAAGGAGTGCGCGCTCGCGGGGATCTGGGGGGCGGCGCGGCCGAGCACTTTCCAGGCGAGTCTCATTCTGCCCCTTTGAAATCAATGGCCGTCGGAGAACCGCCCGCGACCCACTTCATGGGATATCGCCGCAAGGACGGCCGCGTGGGAGTGCGTAATCACGTGCTGGTCCTGGCTACCGTTCACTGCGCGAACACTGTGGTCGAGCGTATTGGCCGTGTATTGCCCGCTGTCGTTGCATTGCCCCATGCTTATGGCTGTTCTCAGTTGGATGCAGACCTGGCACAGACGCAGCGTGTCCTGGAGGCGTACGCGAGTCACCCGAACGTCGGCGCTGCGCTGCTCATCGGGTTGGGCTGTGAGTCGATCCCGACAGTCGAGATGGCGGAGAGGTTAGCTGCTCGCGGGGTGCTCGTCCAGCGATTGACGATCCAGGAGGAGGGCGGATGTCGGGCCACATACGAGAAGGGACTAGGCATCGCGCGTGAAATGCTCCAGGAGGTAGCTGAGACAAGGCGGGAGCCTGTGCCGTTATCTGAACTTGTGGTGGCTATGGAGTGCGGAGGCTCCGACGCGTGGTCGGGTGTGACGGCCAATCCCGCTGTAGGTGTGGCCAGTGACCTGATCGTGGCCGCGGGTGGAACCGTGATCCTCTCCGAGACACCGGAATTCATCGGTGCTGAGCATTTGTTGGCCGCCCGCGCAGTCTCGTCCGAGGTGGCACGGCGGATCATTGAGATCGTGGCAGGACGCGAGGAAGGAGTGCGACGGATGGGTGTGGACATCCGCGGCGCGAATCCAACGCCCGGCAATATGGCCGGTGGGCTGACCACCATCGAGGAGAAATCATTGGGGACGATCTCAAAGGGGGGAAGCACACCAATCCAGGAGGTAGTAGGTTATGCTCATCGCCCCAGCCGGCGCGGATTGGTCATCATGGACACGCCGGGGAATGATCCGCAATCTGTAACGGCGATGGTGGCTGGCGGTGCCCAAGTCGTCGTCTTTACCACCGGGCGCGGCTCGCCCACGGGTAGCCCCATCGCCCCTGTGATCAAGGTGGCTTCCAACACGCGGATGTATGGGCGGTTACGAGATGATATGGATATTAACGCTGGCGTGATCCTGGAGGGGGAGTCACTGGTGGATGTGGGCAGACGTATCTTCCGCGAGATCGTGGAGGTGGCCAATGGCAAAGAGACGGCGGCCGAGATGTGGGGACATCGCGAATTCGCCATTGAGGAAATCGGACCACGAGTATGAGCGAGCATGAATGAGATGGGATGGATGACAGCTTCCCGTCCCCGTTGCGCGTTGGTGATGGGGGGCCAGGGTTGGCTGACAGGATGGACAGGGGAACGCCCGCAGCGCGCGATGATCTCTGAGAGGACGTGAACCGGCTTCCTCCTATCTATCTGTAGTTTATCTGTCGTGACTTGGGTGGTGGGTGCTGACTGACCAGAGGTAGGGCTACATAGAAAGTACTGCCGCGTCCCTCTCCTGCGCTCTCGGCCCAGATACGGCCGCCGTGTCCCTCTACGATCTTCTTACACAGTGCCAACCCGACGCCCATCCCTCCGAATCGACGGGTGGAGCCACCTTCCACTTGATAGAACCGCTCGAAAACGAGCTCCAGCTTGTCCGGTGGGATCCCGACCCCTTCGTCGGATACGGCCAGGATCGCCTCATTGGCCTCACGCCGAACGCGGATGCGGATCTCGCCTCCATTGGGGCTGAACTTAATGGCGTTGTCGAGTAAATTGTCCATGACCTGGTGGAGCAGATCGGGATCGGCCTCGATCGTGGACACCTCCTGCGTGAGGTCCAGATGGAATCGGACAGGATGTTCCTCCTCCTGTCTGCGCCAATCGGCGACCACACCTTTTAGCCAGTGGCCCAGATCGAGCTTGATCTTGTGGAAGCTCTCTGGGGCCAGCGTTTGCAAAGTCAACAGCCGATGGATCATGAAGTGGAGCCGCTCGGTATGTTTGTGAACTACGTCAAGCGCGCTCCTCTGTTCTTGGGTCAGGGGGCCTAGCACTTCCCCGCGCAGCAGTTCGTTGTAGCCTCGGACGAGTGTTAGGGGGGTGCGCAGCTCGTGGGAGACGTTCTGGACCATCTCCTCCTTGGCCTGCACGGCCTCCCGGAGCTGTTGGTTGGTCTCTTGCAGGGAGACGTATAGACGGGCGTTCTCCAGGGCGATTGCAGCCTGCCCTACGAATGCCTTCATGACCTCGCTCTCCACATCGGACCACTCGTGTGGTGTATCGTAATAGCAGGTCAGACCTGCAACTGTACGGCCTTCGTAGACGAGGGGCCAGGATGCGAAGGCGCGATATCCTTCCAGCTCGGCCAGATGGCGCGATGCGGAGTCTGCCGGCAATTGTCGTGTGTCCGGGACGAAGATCGGCTCCGGCTTTTGCAGGAGGGCGCGGGAGACCACCCGAGGGAATTGTTGCAGTGCCTGGTCAATGTATGTCTGGGATAGGCCGTGGGTCCAGAGCGGGACGATGGAGTTATCCGGTCGGCGTCCGTACAGATTTACCCGGTCGGCCCCGCTTAATTCCAATGCAGCCTGGCCGATGGCCTTTGCGACCTCTTCGGGAGCGCTGGGACGGTTCAGTGAGCTGCTCAGGGACACCAGTTTGCTCATCAGCTTGGCGCGTTTACTTGTCTCTTCCAGCAAGTGCAGGCGTTCCGCGGACGTGCCGAGCTGACGTCCGATGGCCTCTGCCAGGGTGATCTCCTCAGCGGACCAGGACCTTGGCTCTCGCGCGGCTAGAACGATCGCGCCGATCCTTCGCTGGTCATGCATGATGGGGGCCCAGAGCGCGGAGCGGATGCCTATCTGTCTCATGATTGGGGCAAGATCTGCCAATAGTTCGTTGGGCTTCTCCCAGTCCTCGACGGCGAGCGGTTGCTTGTCCGGGATCCCGGCTTGTTGGATCACCCGGGCCATTTTACGGCCTATTTCCGCCGCTTCCGCCGCGAGGGCGGGGGAAATGTCGATACTCTGGACTACCCGCGTGTGTGTTGAGATGCCGGGAATATGGAGGGTCCAGGCGGCACCCATACATACGCCATAAGTTTCGAGCATACGGTTCAGCGCGTTCTCCAGAAGATCGCGCAGGTTGGAGGCCGCGGCGGCGGTTGTAATGACCGCGTTGAGAGTCTGCAATCTGTGCGACTGACGGCGGATTTCCTCTTCCCTTCGCTTGCGCTCGGTGATATCCCGGCAAATACCCACCAGCCCGATGATGGCACCCGTATGGTCACGTAAGGGCACCTTGCTTGTCAGGAGCCATTGTGTGCGGCCCTGGGGATCTATGGTTCTCTCTTCTCGGTTGATGATGGGAGTGCCAGATTGAACCACGGATTGCTCATCAGCATAGTACTGTCTCGCGAGCTCCGGCGGGAAGAAATCGAAATCCGTCTTGCCGACG
>JAGHDS010000167.1 GCA_021159845.1 Anaerolineae bacterium | reverse complement strand
GAGCGCGCAGGAACCCCGGGGTGTCGATGAGCGGCAGGCCGGACTCAATGGGCATAAAGTCGATCAGCAGCTCTCCGCAGGTGATAACATCGGGCATCGCTCCCTCCTCGTCCGCGTGACTTGCGCGTGTCGTAGTCAAGGTGTGACCCGCTCCACAGGCACGTCGAAGTCGAAGTAGTGGCTTTTACGCAGGATCTCCTCCGTCTCGGCGTCGAACCAGACGATCCGGACCGGCCGGTTGTCATCCACGCCAACGTATACCACCACGCGTGCCCTCGTCCGCGGGCTCGTTTTCATCTGTGCCGAGTAAGCGTAAAAATCCTGGCCCTCGTCGGAGATGGGCCCCTCGCGGGTGACTGGCGGGTCGGGCAGAAGGCTAGCCATGATCCAGCTCGCCGGGAGGAACACCTGCCACAGGCTCTCAGACGAGGCAAGGTGCGCCCCCGGTTTCCAGCCCGTGTCCGACCGTTCGTACACTCGATCTCCAATGAGCAGGAACTCAGCCTCGGTGTCTCGCTGAATGTCCACATAGATGCCGTGGGCGTATCGCTCAGACGGAATCACCTCGGCAGATATCATGCTTGCCCGGTCCCGCGTCTCTATGTGGAAGCTCTCCGATGCGCTCAAACGCTCCAGCGCGTCTGATAGCCCCGCCTGATAGTCTACCACAACTTCTCCCGGAATGAGACGTTCGGCACCCGGCTGTTTGGGGACGTGTCCCGCGGTGGATGGTTCCGTTGTCATGCCCCCCGCCCGGGGCCGGATGATTTCGATCCCTTGACCGTGGTCAAAGTAATTCCCGGTTGCCAGAACCCGCCCGGATTGGCGATCGACCCATTGCGTGGACAACGGCCAGCCGTTTTCCGCGTCGACCAGCACAGTGAGCCGGGCGGGCCGTTTTCCCTGCCAGCGAGCGTCGGCCGTATACACCCAGACCTGGACCCTTCGGTCCCCTATCGTTATCTCGGTTGGCCCCGTCCTCGACACCGAGGTATCGCTCAGCCGTTCCTCCAACGACTCGTCTGGGATCAACGCGAGGCGGGCGAGTGGCCAGACGACCTCAGGATCGGCTTGACGCCATGTGTCGTCCTGATAGACGTAGGACTCCCCCTGAATCCACACGGCCTCGGTTATCCCATCCGCGCGAGGAGGCTCCCAGATGATATGCGTGTAGTCAGATGTTGGAACGGCCTCCCAGACGATGGCGGATCGCTGTCTGGCCGAGGTGAGAGCTGTCTGGATGTTCAGCTCATAGCGAAAGCCACTCAGCTCTCTCAGCCGCCGGTAGGCATCCAGCAATGCTTCCCTGGCGTCCTCCGTTGGCTCCGTTCCGATCGGAGTGGGCAGTTCCTGCCCTTCATTGGGCGCCACCTCACCCGGCTCGGTGGAATCCGATTGCTGGGTCAGTGTCGCCTTGTCCACCCAGCCTGCTGGCGTGGCCTCGTACAAGGTCACCTGGTACACCTGGCGGCGGCCATCTTTGAGAAAGGCGACTAGCCCGGTCAATCCGTCGGTCTCCAGACCGCGCGCGGCATCTGATACCGCGGCTGGTTTATTGGACGCGGCCGACTTCACGGCCTCCAACACGAAGCGCGCAGCGTCGTAGGCGTAAGGCGCATCAGGCGACGTGGCGCTGACTTGGGCATTCGCGGCGATCTCCTGATATCGCCGGTAGATATCGGACCGTTCTCCCAGTCCCGGGGCGAAAGCGATGGTTCCCTCCGCCTGGGCGTTGGCGAGTTCCAGAAATCGCTCGTCGATCAGTTCCTCGAAGCCGACGATTCGCTGTGGCAGCCTCATGGCATGGGCGGTTTGGGCCAACCGCGCGCCCAGCTCCGGTCCGCCGCTATACACGATAGCCTGTGCATCCCTGCGGGCCGCCATCGCCAGCATCTCCTTGATCGCCGCGTCCGATGCTTCGGCGGGCACATCGGTGATGAAGACGACCTCGCCACCCAGCGCGCCGAACATTTCCGCCCACATTTTGCCGCGTCGGATATAGAAATCGTCCGCCTGCATGAAGAGAGCGGCCCGCCGGCCGTCCAGCGTGTAATACACAGCGCGGGCGCTGGCTGAGGTGACCTGATAGGGATCGGGTTGCATGAGAAGGGTAGTGCTCATCTCTGGGGCGGTCAGCTCCGGCGAGCTGACGACGGGGCTCATGTAGAGGACGTGGGCCTCAGCGTAAATGGGAGCAGCCGCCAGCGCCGTCTCCGGGGTCAGGTGGCCGATGACGGCTACGACCCCCTCTGCGACGAGCTCACGGGCGATCTGGTTGGCGCGGGCGGGATCGCCCTGGTCGTCGACGAGGATGAGCTTCACACGTGCGGGGTGCCCGTTCAGGTCGATCGTCCCATCCCGGGTCGCTTGATCGACGGCCAGCCGCACAGCGTCGTATAGCCAGTGTCCACTGGACAGAGCCCACGCGGCCAGCCCTGGAGTTCGCCCCAGACCGCTCGCTCCGCCGCTACTGGAGACGCCGATGGGGATGTCAATGACGACATCGGTAGGCGGCGGTCCAGGTGGGCAGGCGAGCAGGACCAGGCTCGCGGCCAACGCTATGGTAAGCGCAAACACCGGACGGAATGTCATCTCCCCCTCCCTCTCACGGCGTCAGCCGATCGACCGCGTCCCGCGCGGCTGAAAGATGTCGATCACACTGGATGCGCAGACGGACATCAGTTGAAGAAGCTGATTGACACAGCCGCACGACTTGTTCGTAGGTTCCCCGCGCTTGTTCCCGCTTCCCCTGGCGCTCCAGGATAACGGCGCGTTGGAAGATGGCGTCGATGTAATCGGGAGTACTCTCAATGGCTTTGGTCACATCCTGTAGAGCTGTATTGAGGTCGCCCTGCATGGTAAGGGCCACGCCGCGCAGGTACCGGGCGTTGGCGTCGCTGGGATTGCGTCGCAAGCAAACATCCAATACCTCCAGCGCCTCGTCCGGTTGCTCGAGTTCGATGTAACAGGCGGCCAACAGCAGGCTTGCCCGTTGAAAGTGAGGGACGATCTCCAGCGCTTTTTGCACATCGGGCAGAGCCGTCCGCACGTCTCCCATTGTGAACCGCACCAACGCCCGGTTGAAAAGCGCTTGAGCGTGGTCGGGCGTGATCTGCAACGCGGCGTCCAGGTCGGCCAGAGCCTCCTGGGGGTCTCCCTTGAGGAATCGAATGGCCCCGCGTCCATTATAGGCAAAGGCCAACAAGGGGTCATCGTCGACGCCAGGCTCCTCGATAGCTTTTGTGTATTCGGCGATCCCGCGATCCAAATCACCACTCAGGAAATATGCACGCCCGCGCAGGGTATAAAGCGGACGCAGGGAAATCCGATGGCCGCTTTGGAGGATCGTCTGCTCCGCCCGAGTCAACGACTCGATCGCCCGCACGTGGTTCCCTCTGTACTCCTGCACCATGCCGCGTACCAACAGTCCCAGCCCCTTCATCTCTTCCGGCAGCTGTGCGCCGACGTAAGCGATGAGTTCCGACGTCCCAGGCCCATCGACGGCTACGACGCGCTCGACCTGAGGCTGGGCATTTTGCGACCACCCTACGATCGTCACGTAGGGCACGACTTTGGTATCGTCGTAGTAGCCCCACAAGATGCCACTGGCCCTGTACTGCCGGGCGCGGTGCAGCGCCTGGTCCTGAGTGGCCACGGCATCGACGCGAACGAGCTCGTCTGGTGCGAAGCCGGCCGCCAACAGAGCGTTGTAGACATCGGCCTGGATGTTGGCCTGGAAGGTGCTGGCCTTAGACCCGTCGAACTCGGCAATGGCGACGATGCGTGGCTGCAAGAACGCCCGTATTCCCCACATCCCCAGCGCCCCCGCGACCGCCAGGGACAGGACGAGCGCTAACGCCGCCCCCATCCGGATGGCTCTGGCGGCCGCCGTCCAGAGCCATCCGGATGGGGGCGGCGTTAGCGCTCGTCCTGTCCCTGGCG
>JAGHDS010000118.1 GCA_021159845.1 Anaerolineae bacterium | reverse complement strand
GCCGGAGACCGAGAATGAGCTCGTCGCCGGGTATCAGACGGAGTACGGCGGGATCAAGTTCGCCATCTTCTACCTGTCCGAATACCTCCATATGATCACGTCCAGCGCTATCATGGCGACGTTGTTCTTCGGCGGCTGGCGTGGGCCGTTCGTGGATCAGTTGCCTTTCCTGTCCGTCTTCTACCTGGGGATCAAGATCGTCTTGTTGCTCTTCCTATTCGTTTGGGTGCGGTCCAGCGTGCCCCGCGTGCGATATGACCACCTGATGAGCTTTGGCTGGCGGTATCTGCTGCCGTTATCGCTCATATATCTGGCGATCGCATCTGTGATGGTGGTTGCGCTGGGGTGAATGGGATTGGATAGGGCGTGTGTCAGGCGCATGTCGCGAAGTGAGAGCGAGATGAGGGAGCGTTAGGAATGTCGATAAAGGATCTCGCCGAGGGGACCCGAGAGATAGCGAAGGCGATGGGGGTGACGCTCAAGCACCTGATGGTGAAGCCGGTGACGGTTGAGTCACCGGACCAGCCGATCATGGTGTACCCACGCTTCCGCGGGCGTCATTACCTGCGCCGCTATGACAACGGCATGGAGCGATGTATTGGCTGTGAGCTGTGCGAGGCGGCTTGCCCGACCGGGGCGATCTACGTAGAGGCGGAGGAGAATGACCCGGAGCATCCCATCTCACCTGGGGACCGTCACGCGAAGATCTACGAGATCAACCTGCTACGTTGTATCTTCTGTGGCGAGTGCGCGGAGGCGTGTCCTATCGTGTTCGTCCCCTTCTGGGGAACGCCGCGCGATCGTAAGCTGTACGAGTATGCACACGAGGCACCAAGCGTTATGACGGTCCCCCTGGTTGTCCTGGCGATCGGAGCGCTCATCGGGGGCGTTGTGGGATTACCCGAGGCGTCCTGGTTGCATCATTGGCTGGCCCCGACGTTTGAGGGGGTAGCGCGTGAAGGGGAGGCCGGTGGGATCGTGTGGGTGCTGATGAGTGTCTCGGCGTTGGTGGCGCTGGCAGGCATCTACTTCGCCTATCGCGTTTACGTGGTGAGACCGGAGATCGCCTCGGCTATTCGACGGGCGTTGGGACCTTTGGACTCCGTCATTCAGCATCGCTATTATGTGGACGAGTTCTACACGATGGCCGTCATCAATCCGCTGAAGAGCCTGGGCGATTGGCTATCGCAGGTCTTCGATCATCAGGGCATCGATGGTTTGGTGAACGGCGTAGGAAACGTGACCCTTTGGGCAGGAGAGCGGGTGCGCCGCGTGCAGACGGGGTTGGTGGGCACCTACGCCTTTGCCCTGTTTGTGGGCGTTGTGGCTTTGATGGCGTATTTCGTGTGGGTGGCCCAGTAGTCGGTAGGGCAATCGGGTGTAACCCGGGTTGGGGAGAATCGGAGAAGTGATCTTATGACAACGGTCGGCCATATACCTTGGTTGAGCCTTATCACGTTTCTTCCGCTGATCGGCGCGGTGGTGTTATTGGTGTTGCCCAGACAGGGGCGAATACCCTGGTATTGGGCACTCCTGGTGACCTCAGTCACCTTCATTATCTCGTTGCCGTTGTTCTTTAACTGGCAAATGGGGGAGGCCGGATACCAGTTTGTGGAGCGGCATCCTTGGGCGCCTGGCCTGGGTTTGAACTACATCCTGGGTGTGGACGGCGTCAGTCTGTTCCTCGTGCTGCTGACGACCTTCCTGGCCCCTTTGGTCATCCTTTCCTCCTGGAACAGTATCACCGATCGGGTGCTCACGTACCTGTTCATGATGTTGGCCCTGGAGACGGGGATGCTGGGTGTGTTCTTGTCCCTGGATCTGGTCCTGTTCTACCTGTTCTGGGAGGCCACCCTGATCCCTATGTATTTCATCATCGGCATCTGGGGTGGGCCGCGCCGGGTTTATGCGGCAGTGAAGTTCTTCATTTACACGATGACCGGTAGCACCCTGATGTTGGTGGCTATCCTGGTGCTCTACCGGGCCGCGGGGACATTCGACCTGACGGCCATTGTTGGGCACGTACAGTTGGCTCCGGGGCTACAACGCTGGCTCTTCCTGGCCTTCGCCCTGGCGTTCGCCATTAAGGTGCCATTGTTCCCGTTCCATACCTGGCTGCCCGATGCTCACGTGGAGGCCCCGACGGCTGGGTCGGTCATCCTGGCCGGTATCTTGCTGAAGATGGGCACGTATGGCTACGTCCGCTTTGCTTTGCCCCTATTCCCGGACGCGGCGACGAATATGGCAGAGCTTTTCATCGTTCTGGCCGTCATCGGCATCTTGTATGGCGGATTGGTCGCCCTGCGCCAGCGTGACTTCAAGAGCCTTGTCGCTTACTCGTCTGTGGCACATCTGGGCTTTGTGATGCTGGGTATCTTTGTCATGACGCCGCAGGGGATGAGTGGGGCCGTGTTGCAGATGATCAATCATGGGTTGAGCACGGGGGCCTTGTTCCTGCTCGTCGGCATGATCTATGAACGACGACATACACGGCTCCTGTCGGATTTCGGCGGCGTGTGGGCGGCTATGCCCGTTTATGGCACGTTCTTGTTGATAGCCATCTTGAGCTCGGCCGGGTTGCCCGGGCTGAACGGGTTCGTGGGCGAGTTCAGCATCCTGGTGGGGACCTTCCGAACGCATCAGTGGGCGGCTGTGTTCGCCGCTCTGGGCGTCATCGTGGCCGCCTGGTACCTACTGCACGCTTTCCGCGAAGTCATGCAAGGGCCGTTGGATAAGCCCGAGAACAAGCGCCTGACCGATTTGACCCCCCGAGAAGTGGCCATCCTGGTGCCCATCGTCGCTATGTTCCTGATCATAGGACTTTTCCCGAACATCTTCTTCGATCGCATTAACCCGACCGTGTTGGACATCCAGCAGTACATGGCGCAACAACAGACGGTAGCCGCTCTCATGGGACGATGAATTTGCCGTTGCAGCTTCACGTCTTACGCTCATGTTCTAGCGAATAGGTGACCGGTGATGGAGAATATCTCGCTCAATATCTCGCTTGCTCCCATACTCCCTGAGGTGATCCTGTTGGTCACGGCTATAGCCGTATTGGTGGTGGATACGTTCATCGGTGATAAGCGCTGGATGACCTGGCTGGGGTTGTTGGGAGTGGTGCTGGCTGGCGTGGCTACCCTCTCGTTGGCTCGGCAGCCTGCGCAGGCGTTTCAGGGGATGGTCGTCTCCGATGCGTATACCGCCTTTTTCCGGCTGGTCATTCTCACTGCCACAGCATTGGGGTTGTTGGTCGCGATGAACTGGCTGGATGAGCATGGGGAGCAGCAGGGGGAGTATGACGGCCCGTTGCTATTGGCCTCTATCGGCATGATGTTGATAGCCGCGGCCACCCACCTGGTATTGCTTTTCGTCGCGTTGGAGCTATTATCGTTGAGCCTGTATGTACTGGCCGGCTTCGAACGTGAGCGAGCGACTTCGAGTGAGGCATCGTTGAAGTATCTGTTGTTGGGGGCGTTCTCCTCGGCCTTCCTTCTGTATGGCATCGCATTGGTGTACGCGGGCACAGGAGCTCTGGACTTCGCGGGGATTGCCCAAAAAGCTTCACTGGCGCCGGTCTTCCTGGCTGGGATGGCATTGCTTGTTGTGGGGTTTGGGTTCAAGGTTGCTGCTGTCCCCTTCCACATGTGGACGCCGGATGTGTATCAGGGCGCTCCGACGCCGATTACAGCGTTCATGTCGGTTGGGGCGAAGGCGGCCGGGTTCGCTGCATTCCTCCGGCTGTTCGCGGGGGCGTTAGGCGCTGAGAAGAGCGCGTGGGTGCCGGCCGTGGCCGTTCTGGCGGTGTTGACGATGACCGTCGGTAACTTTGCGGCGTTGCGGCAGGCCAGCCTCAAGCGTATGTTGGCTTATTCCTCCATCGCTCACGCGGGCTACATCTTGGTCGGCGTGGCGGCGGCCAACGCGAGGGGCATGGCGGCTGTGCTGTTCTACCTCTTCGTGTACGCCTTTATGAACATCGGCGCCTTCGCCGTCATCATCGCCCTGGAGCGCCAGGGAGAAGGGGACGTTCTCGCCGATCAAGCTCGTGGGCTGGCCCACCGCCACCCGTTGATCGCAGCGGCGATGGCGATTTTCATGTTCAGCCTGACCGGCGTCCCGCCGCTGGCCGGGTTCTTCGGCAAACTGTATCTCTTCCAGGCCGCTGTGCAGGCACATCTGGCTTGGTTGGCGATCGTGGGTGTGCTCAACTCCGCTGCGTCGGCTTACTACTACCTGCGCGTTGTGGTTGCCATGTATATG
>JAGHDS010000427.1 GCA_021159845.1 Anaerolineae bacterium | reverse complement strand
CCTCAAAGACGGTGCCGCCAACCTGGACATAGCGCGCGTCGCCGAAGTTGTTCCCTTCGTACACCTGGCCCGGATAGATGGCCGTGACCGGCAGGTCGTCGGTTGTGGTGCTGAAGTAGCCGGCCGGGTTCTCCTCATGGAGCACGTAGCTGCCGGGGAGGACCTGCAGGAAGGCGAATGCCCCTGTGTCGTCGGTGACCGCGGTCAACGGCTCGGTACCGCCCGTCAGCGTGACTGTGACCCCAGTCAGCGGGGGTTCTCCATTATCGTACACGCCATTGAGGTTCATATCCTCAAAGACGGTGCCCAGGATATCGACCGGCTGGACGTCTCCGAAGTCGTTGTCCACGCTGGAGACATCGGCTGGGAGTGGGATATCGGCGATGGTGTTGGCGTCCAAAGCCGTGCCGCCGGTCGAACCCGGGTGTGCGGCGACCGAACGGAACCCCGGCGGATCGGTTTCCTGTACAGTGTAAGTGCCGGGAGTTAGGTTAAGGAAGCCGTACTCACCGCGGTTGTCGGTCGTGACGGTCATGACGACCGTGTTTGTTAACCCGTCTGTGCTGGTGACAACGCCGGTGAGGGTGAGCGTCACATTGGCGATGCCGGGTTCGCCGGTGTCGCGCACGCCGTTCAGGTTGTTGTCGGAGAACACGGTACCGCAGATGCCCAGTGCTCCCGTCTCGCCGCCGAACACCCACAGCGTGCCCTCCTCATCGGGCACAACCAGGCGACCGGCGCCGATTGCTGCGGGTACCTCGATAGAAGTGCCGGTGTTGACGGAGTCCAGCTCAGCTCCATCGGCCATGTCAAACGCCTTCAGCAACAGCGAGGCCGAAGTGCGGTAGAGCACGCCATTCGCCGCCGACTGCCACCACCATCCCCCGTCGTCGCCGTTATCCTCATAGTGCCGACGCCAGAGTTGAGTGCCATCGGAGGCGTCGATCGCCACCAGATCCTTCTTCGTTGTATCGCCTGGGGCGATGAGCCACTCGTAGATGGCGCCATTGTAGGCCAGTGCGGAGGAGTTAAAACGATAGGCTGGAGCCGTCGGCTGATATGTCCATACCTGGTTGCCCGTGGCTGCATCGTAGGCGTAGAAGACATCCCATTGGTCGGGATAGGTGCCGAAGGTGAAGGGGATGACTACGCGTCCATCGTGTACAAGCACGTAGCCATCAAAGTTGACATTCGCGCGCACGGCACCGTCCGGGTGAGGTGCGTGCCATAGGATATGGCCGTCACTGGTATCCAGGGCGAACGTGCCCTGATCCCGTGTACCCACATAGATCACCCCATCGACCAGTGTGGGGTCAGAGATCGCGCTATTGCCATCCACCGAGGCGACGTCCGTGTGCCACAGCTCATGGCCGTCCGTTGCATCCAGGGCGTACACGGAGAGCACGTGTGGCGTGTAGGAGGGATCATCCTCAGAGGGGCGGTAGGCTTCTACGGTGACATAGACCGCGCCATTGGCAACGACTGGGGAGTACACTTGTGGCGACGTGTCCTCTGGCGCGACGTTGTGCTGCCACTTCACGTTTCCTGTGGTAGTGTTCAGGGCGTAGACGTCACCCTTCCATGTGCCGAAATACACCATGCCGTTCGCGACGGCGGGTGAGGAGAACTCATTATCGGCGTCCAACGCCTTTTGAGCCCATAGCGTTGTCTGGTTTGCCAGATCCAACGCATAGAAGCCATCATATCCACCTACATAAGCGACGCCGTTCGTGATCGCCGGGCTGGCAGTCACCCAATACTCATCGTTATAGAGCTGCCATACCGGCGAGAGGGGTGGTGCCAGGCGTTGCTCTGACGTGCTGTAGAAGCTACGATCATTCCCTCCCCCCAACGTCGGCCAATCGCCAGTCGGCTGGTTGCCACCATTACCGCAGTAGCCTCCCGAGGCGACCTCTTGGGGTTCGGCCCGCATACGTTCCGGCGCTATACCCTTAGGTGCAGCTGTTAACTGGCTCGCCTGCCTCAGCACGCGTATGTTGGCCGTGACAAGCGTGCCATCTGGCTGTGGTAACACGCGCACGCGCACCTTCTGTCCCACGCTCAGCCGTACGCCTTCCCGACCGGCTGGCGTCCATATGGTCATTCGCGGTGAGAGCTTCACGGAAAGGGAAGCGCCGTCCAACGTCCTCAGGAGCACCTGGCCGGCGCTAACATCTACCACCTGTCCGATCAGGGACCGCGGGTGATCTATGGGATGCGTTGAAGACGCTGCGACTGCCGATGTCGTCCCGGCCGCGAGCGCGAATACCAGGACAAGCAACCATACTTGCCATTTGAATCTTTGTTGCATACTCATCATACTCCCCCCCATGTTGAGAAAAAAAGGAACGAACGCTTACCGCGTTGCAGGCTTGGTAGCCCACTGTAGACGCCCGGGGATTACCAGGTGGATACCACATGCCCCTTGACGCCACGCTTGCAGTCAGTCCGATAGCTCAGGAGTATTAGCTAAGCGACTGCGTTGCACTGGGCTATATCGCGATACCTGACATGGGGCGACCACAATGGTATCGAATGCGAGGATACTCCCCCAGTAAGCTCGCGCCTTCGGAGAGGAGCCGCAATAGGAAAAGAGGATGAGGCCAGGTGTGGGACCATAGGACTCGCTGATAGAAGCGGGGCTGACATCCAGCAATCGCTTTTTGGACGATATCCAGGTTTCCACGTATACTATCGACACTTCGCTGCTTTCAGCTTTTTTCGGCTGGATCGCACCGACGCGATCAGCTCTGTTATTCGAACGAACCTGCCGCAACCATTCTCACGCCATTCTACATCCCCCAATGGGCGGAGGATGGTGCCGTTCGTAATCCTGGAAGTCACTCTCCCTATCCTAAACTTCCATTCATAGGCGGTGCAACATGAGGTATTCTTGGCCCTCTAGTGCTCGTTCTATTCTCAATACAGACGATGGTCCAGTGACGATCTATCGTTTGCACATCCTGGAGAAACAAGGCATCACGTCCATATCCCGGCTTCCTTTCTCGATCCGTATCCTCCTGGAATCTGTGTTACGTCAATGCGATGGCATTCAGGTCACTGAGGATGACGTGGTGGCACTCGCACATTGGGAGCCTTCTGGCGCGTCCGATCAGCAGATCCCCTATAAACCCGCACGCGTCGTCTTACAAGATTTCACCGGCGTTCCCGCAGTCGTCGACCTCGCCGCGCTCCGCTCGGCTATGCAGCGTATGGGAGGGGACCCCAAGCGTATTAATCCGCTGGTCCCGGCCGATCTGGTCATCGATCACTCGGTGCAGGTGGATTTTTTTGGAACGAGCTATGCCCTGGCCCGCAATGTAGAACGGGAGTTCAAGCGCAATCGGGAGCGCTACGAGTTCCTGCGATGGGGCCAAAGCGCTTTCGATAACTTTCGCGTCGTTCCCCCGTCCACCGGCATTATCCACCAGGTCAACCTGGAATACCTGGCAAAAGTCGTACAAACCCGGGTCCAGGATGGAGAGACCATGGCTTTTCCCGACACGCTGGTGGGCACGGATTCCCACACGACGATGATCAACGGTCTGGGTGTGCTTGGCTGGGGAGTAGGTGGTATCGAAGCGGAAGCCGCCATGCTCGGCCAGCCGATTTATATGCTGATCCCGGAGGTGGTAGGCGTCAGATTGTACGGCCGTCTGCCGGAGGGTGCCACGGCCACCGACCTGGTGCTGACCGTTACCCAGCTTTTGCGTGCGAAGGGGGTTGTTGGCAAATTCGTGGAGTTCTATGGCCCTGGGGTCAGCACCCTCAGCCTGCCTGATCGGGCCACCCTCGCCAATATGGCGCCGGAGTACGGCGCGACGATCGGGTTCTTCCCGGTCGACGAGGAGACACTCCGTTACCTCGCCCTGACGGGACGGGACGAGGCATTGATCGACCTGGTTGAGCGGTACACGAAGGAACAGGAGCTTTTCCGTACGCCGGACACCCCCGACCCTGAGTTCAGCGCTGTAGTCGAGCTGGATATGGGGACCGTGGAACCCAGCCTGGCCGGTCATAAACGTCCCCAGGACCGCATCCCGCTTCGTGAGATGAAACGCTCCTTCCTCACGACGTTGCAGGACACGTTTGGCAAGCCCGACCCTGGCGAGGCAAGCGCGGAGATCGCCTTGAACGGCGAGACCACGAAAGTGCAACATGGATCGGTCGTCATCGCGGCGATCACGAGCTGTACGAACACCAGCAACCCCTCCGTCATGATTGGCGCCGGGCTGTTGGCCAAGAAAGCGGTCGAGAGTGGGCTGATGGTATCACCTCATGTGAAAACCAGCCTGGCCCCTGGCTCCCGGGTCGTGAGCGAGTATCTGAAAGCCGCCGGGTTGCTGCCCTATCTGGAGGCCCTGCGGTTTCACATCGTGGGGTATGGCTGCACGACCTGCATTGGGAACAGCGGTCCCCTGCCCGAGGCTGTGACCAAAGCCATCGTGGAGAACGACCTGGTCGTCGCGGCCGTCCTCAGCGGCAATCGGAATTTTGAAGGGCGCATCAATCCGCACGTCAAGGCGAACTACCTGGCGTCGCCGCCATTGGTGGTCGCCTACGCGCTGGCCGGCCGCGTAGACATCGACCTGGCCAACGAGCCGCTTGGACACGATCCCAACGGACAGCCCGTCTACCTGAGAGACATCTGGCCGACTCAAGAGGAGATCCAAAGCGCCATCCGCGAGGCTCTGGGAGCGGAGATGTTCCGAAATCAGTACCAGAACGTCTTCGATGGCAACGAGTTGTGGAATGACATCACCGTCACCGGCGGTGACCTCTACGCGTGGGATCCGGACTCACCTTATATCCAGGAGCCTCCCTTCTTCGTGGACATGCCCCTGGAGGTCCCCCACCTGCAGCCGATCCGCGGTGCGCGCGTGTTGGCGCTCCTGGGTGATACGATTACGACGGATCATATCTCCCCCGCGGGGAGCATCGCCCCTGACAGCCCGGCGGGGCGCTACCTGGCCGAGAAGGGGGTCGATCCGCGCGACTTCAACTCTTACGGATCGCGTCGAGGGAACCACGAGGTCATGATGCGCGGCACCTTCGCTAACATCCGGCTGCGGAATCTCCTGGCCCCGGGAACCGAGGGCGGCGTGACCATCTATCTCCCCACCGGCGAGCAGATGAGCATATACGATGCCGCCATGCGCTATCGAGCGGAAGGCACCCCGCTGCTGGTACTGGCGGGCAAGGAATATGGCACAGGTAGCTCGCGGGATTGGGCGGCTAAGGGAACCTACCTGTTGGGGGTAAAGGCGGTATTGGCGGAGAGCTTCGAGCGCATCCATCGTAGCAACCTGGTTGGTATGGGGGTGTTGCCCTTGCAGTTCCAGGAGGGCGAGGGGTGGCGCTCGCTGGGACTGACCGGACGCGAGGTGTACGATATCGAAGGGATCGACGACAATCTGCAGCCGCGCCAGAAGCTCACCGTACATGCCAGGAGGGAAGATGGACGCGAGATCACCTTCACCGTTACTGCCCGGGTGGACACGCCCGTCGAGAGGTGGACTACTACCGTAATGGCGGTATCTTGAACGCAGTGCTGCGTCAGTTGCTGAAGGCGCAGTAGAGGTGGCTCGCGTGGCCATGGGTGGCGCGAGGAGCGGGCTGACTCACTTGCTCTCCGCTCCGTGGAATCTCGTCGGCCGCATCTTAGCCCAGCCGTTGGCGTCCGGCCAGGAAATCCTGAACCATCAAACCGGCGCCGCGGGACCAATTGTCGGGTAGATGACGCAGGGACACCCATTGGGGGCGTCCTTCGTAGCTGTCGTGCAGCGTCTGGCTGATCGGCCGACATTGATACAGAATGCTCACACTGTGGAACCGGCCGGACCGTCGGGGATCGGAGTAGATGCCCACCAGACTCTCGGCGACGACGTCCAATCCCGTCTCCTCGCGCACCTCGCGTTGCACCGCGCCGGGGCACGTCTCGCCGTAGCGGACGACGCCTCCGGGGAGGCTAAATCGGCCGTCAGGGCGGCGCAATAGAAGCACCTCACCGTCACGCACGATCAGGGCGCTCACGGAAAGCACCGGTGGGAACTGGCCCAGTGTGATCACACGCAGTGCTTCCATCAGCAGGGCCACAAGTTGGGCTTGCAGATCAGAGCGGAACCGGTACCAACGATGCAGTAGCATCGATTGTGTCGTCATATTCCCTCACCAATCATCGTCGTTCGACGCAGGACAAACATAAGGCGGTGTGGGAAGCCCCCACACCGCCTCGTAGTCCCAGAGGCTTCGGCGGCGACGTCAGAACGGTATCCTCGTGCCTCTACATACGGTTGCCCCGATAGCGAAGCGTCCGGGAAAGGACTTCCTCCAATTCATCGTCATAATCATCTCGGCGCCGGCGACGCCGTTTCGGGCGACGATTCCGTCGGCTCGGTATCTCGAAGTCCTCACCGAGCGCCTTTTGGAAGGCCACCGCCATGATGGAGGGAATCTCGTCATCCTCATCGCGGCTGTAACTGTCCTCCCGAACAGGCTTGAGCTCCGGCTCGGGGCGTAATCCCTTCAAGCTCAGATCAATCCGT
The DNA here is from genome assembly GCA_021159845.1 of Anaerolineae bacterium. GTDB lineage: Bacteria > Chloroflexota > Anaerolineae > DUEN01 > DUEN01 > JAGHDS01. Next base: position 924 of record JAGHDS010000427.1, on the reverse strand, counting down.
TGGCGGCGTCGATCCACAGCGATCACACGCGCTTCCAGCTCCTCGCCCACGTGTACCACATCCTCCGGCTTGGCCACGTACCCGTTCGCCATCTCCCGTACGTGCAACATCGCGTCCCGGCCTACCCCAATATCCACGAAAGCACCGTACGAGGTCAGACGAGTCACCGTGCCCTGAACGATCTCCCCCTCCTCCAGGTTGCGGATGGTTTTCGTTCCGGGCGGGATCATGGTCAGGCTGATGCGATTCTCCGCCTTGTTGAGATCCTTAATCCAAACCTTAACCCGCTGCCCTTCCTGAACAACATCACTAACCTTGCGCACGCGCGTGGGAGATAGCTCAGAGATGTGAACGAGCCCATCGGTCCCTACACCAATATCCACGAAGGCACCAAACTCGGCCAGCCGACGAACCGTGCCCTCCAGTTCCATGCCACGCTTCAGCGGCTTGACGATTTTCTTCCGCGGGATGACCTTGATCTCAACCGGAGGAAGGGCCGCCGCTCGCGGCTTGCGCCGCCGCCGCCGACGGCGTTTCTTCGGCTTCGCAGGCTCACCGGCCCCGGCAGGCTGGGCTTCAGCCGATGGTGCTGTCTCAGCCGTGGACTCTGCACTCCCGCCCGCCGATGACTCCGAAGTGGCCTGCTCCACAGCGGGCGCTTCTACCTGCTCCGCGGGCTGGGAATCTTCATCCGCCGAAGAGCTCGTGGAAGCTCCATCCGATTCCGTCCGCTCATTCGTCTCGGCCGCGGGTGCCTCCTGTGGGGCCTCAGCGGACCGAGGAGCCTCTACAACCTGAGTGGACACCTCCTCTCTTTGTGTCTCTGTACCTTCTTGAAGTGCTGTATTCTCGCTCACGATCGACGCCTCCTTGGGACTGGTTCTCTCAAAACACCAGCGGGCATTATACTGCACGCCCTGGGGG
>JAGHDS010000407.1 GCA_021159845.1 Anaerolineae bacterium | reverse complement strand
GATGTATAGCCCTTGGGCACCTTAGGCCACACGTACAGGCTTGCTTGAGGGGCCTTGGCCTCCAGCCCAACCTCGTTCAGTGTCTGCACGATGATGTCCCGCCGCTCCTGATAGATAGCGTTGCGCTCCTTCAGCCAGCTCTGATCGCCGGTGAGCGCCGCGATAGCCGCCTCCTGGATGCCCAGGAAGACGCCGGAGTCGATGTTGCTCTTGACCCGTCCCAGCGCTTCTACCGCCACCGCATTGCCAACCGCCATCCCAATGCGCCAGCCGGCCATGTTGTGCGATTTGGACAGCGAATTGAACTCGAGCGCCACCTCTTTGGCGCCCGGGATCTGCAAAATCGATGGGGCAACGTAATCATCGAATACCACATCACAATAAGGGGCATCATGGCATAGTAAGATATCGTGCTGCTTACAGAAAGCGACGACTTTCTCCAGGAATTCCATCGGGGCGATCGCCCCCGTTGGGTTATTGGGATAATTCAACCACATGAGCCGTGCGCGGTCGGCCACGTCAGACGGAATGGCGTCCAGGTCGGGCAGAAAGCCATTTTCCTCAAGTAACGGCATGAAGTAGACATCGGCTCCCACCAGTCGAGGTCCCATGCGGTAGGTCGGATACCCTGGATCGGGGACCAGGGCCAGGTCGCCGGGATCCAGCCAGGCCAACGCCATGTTCGCGATTCCCTCCTTGGACCCAATGAGGGCAACGACCTCCGTGCCAGCGTCCACATCCACGCCAAAACGCGAGGCGTAGTACTCGGCCACCGCCTGGCGGAAGGCGGGCGTGCCGCCGAAGCCGGGATATCCATGCTTATGAGGATCGCGAGCGGTACGCTCCAGCGCCTCGATGATGTGCGGCGCCGGGGGCAAGTCCGGGCTTCCCATGTCCAGCCGGATCACGTCGAGCCCCTGGCTGCGCAGCTCTCTGATGCGCGCGGCCAGCTTGGCGAATACGTATGGTGGAAGCGCGTTCATCCTCTGAGCTGGTTGCATAACGAAACTCCTCCTTAGTGTTCTCGTTGAGACGAATGTCTCGCATCCGTGCTGTGATGCTGCGTAGAGTATAACACAAAGGACGTCCCATGTAACCCCCGGTCGAGCGATGTAGGAGTCCTTTGATTCCTAAAGATCAACGATGGCCCTCGATGAAAGCCTCGAGGACCCGGCCGACCCGTTCCAGGCTCTCCGCGCTGAGCTTATCGCATGTATCCTCAGTGGTGTGCCAATATGGGTAGTCGAAATCGATAATATCGACGGCCGGGATGCCGGCTTGAAGGAAGGGCGTATGGTCATCCAGCATCGCCCATTTCTCCTGTGAGATGAAAACATCACCATATCCCAACCGCCCCGCGATCTCCCAGATCTGTTTACGCAGCTCCGGATCCGAGTTGCGCTCCATGTAGATCTGCTGATCAGCATCCCCGACCATATCAACGACAATCACCACAGATGGGCGATCCTGGTCGAGCATCTTGCCGACCAGGTATGTCGAACCCACGATGAATTCCCAGCCATCCAGCTCTCCATCATCCTCGGCGTCGAAGAAAGCCAACCGCACCCGGTACGGGATTCGGCTGATGTTCAGTGTGCGTGCCAGCTCCAGCAACACAGCCACGCCACTCGCCCCATCGTTAGCGCCGATGATGGGCCTGCCCCGGCGAGCCGGATCGGGATCGCGATCCGCCCGCCGACGGGTATCGTAATGGGCCCCGATCAGTAAGATGGGAGCCTCCGGGTTGCTATCCTGGGCCGGCCGAGCGATCAAGTTGGCACACGCGACCCCCTTGTAGGTAAAGGGTTGCTGCTCGACCACCCACCCCAGTTCCGTGAGCTGTCCCACAAGATACGTCTGAAGTTTATGATGGGCCCTGCTGCCTACCGGCCTTGGCCCGAGGTCGCACTGGTGTTGGGCGTAGGCCAAAGCAACCTCTCCATCGAATGCGAGGGCAGGAGCCGGGCGCTTGAGCATGTCCCAGAAAGATGGTGGGATCAACCCATACCCTAACCACCCAAACCATCCCAGCGCCCCCCAGAGGATCATCAGGAGAACGAGCTCGATTCGGTTATGTCGCAGCCAATCGCCGAGGTTCGCGTAGCGTTTGTTCAGTTTAGGGGCTTGATTAGCGCTCGGGCTTGCTTTTGTAGTCATCGGCTATGCGAACCCCCCACCCAACTAACGACGGCCAGTCGATCGCTCATGATCCCGGAACCGAAGCCGAATCGGGGTCCCCTCAAAGGGATGGTACGCCCGAATTACATTCTCCAGATACCGCTCATACGAGAAATGAACCAGCCGACGATCGTTCACGAACAAAACGAAGGTCGGTGGTTCCACCCCTGTCTGGGTTGCATAGTAGAACCGAAGCGGTTTTCCCCCCTTAGATGGAGGACGATGGCGCACAACGGCATCTCGAAGCAACCGGTTCAGCTCGGCGGTCGATATCCGTACCAGCCGTTCCTGATAGACCCGCAAAGCCGTCGGGATAACGCGGTTCACCCGCTGATGTGTCTTTGCCGATATGAACATCACGGGAACGTAATCCATAAAGTTCAGCGCCGCCCGCACTTCCTGGGTATAGGTCTGCATGGTATGTGAGTCCTTCTGCACCAGGTCCCACTTGTTCACCAGGACGACGATCCCTTTCTCCGCCTCCAATACATACCCGGCGACATGAGCATCCTGGGCCGTCACGCCCTCGCTCGCGTCGATCAGGAGCAAGACCACATCCGCTCGTTCGATGGCTCGTATAGCACGCAGCACAGAGTAACGCTCCACCCCGCGCCGGATACGGCCGCGCCGCCTGATCCCGGCCGTATCGATCAACACGACACGCTCCCCCTCCCACACCAGCTCCGTGTCGATCGGATCGCGCGTAGTCCCAGGGATGTCGCTCACGATGGCGCGCTCTTCCCGCAGCAAAGCATTGAGCAGAGATGATTTCCCCACATTAGGTCGCCCTACGATGGCTATGTGAACCGCGTCCGCTTCCTCTTCCTCCGGCTGTGGCGGGAACCTCCCTACCACGACGTCCAACAGGTCCCCCACCCCGCGCCCATGCAAAGCCGAAATCGGATACGGTTCGCCCAGCCCCAGCGACCAAAACTCCACCGCCTCCGCATCACGCTCCAGATTATCCGCCTTGTTCACAGCCAGCACCACCGGCTTTCGGGTGGCGCGCAGCATGTCGGCCACGTCCATATCGGCCGACGTAATCCCATCACGGACATCCACCACAAGCACGATCACATCAGCCTCGTCAATAGCCACCTGCGCCTGCGCCCGGATAGCGGGCACGAAGTCGGCCGAGGACACGGACAATGGAGGAACTGACGCCCCCCCTTGACGAGCAGCTTCCTGCCCTGAGATCTCCAGCCCCCCCGTGTCGACCAGGACAAACGGGACGCCTGCCCACTCGGTCTCCGCATACAGCCGGTCCCGGGTAGTCCCCGGTATGTCCTCGACGATAGCTCGGCGCTCGCCGATGATCCGGTTAAACAAGGTGGACTTCCCCACGTTGGGACGCCCCACCAAAGCGACAATTGGCCTCATAACCCTCTCGTCCTCACTCTCACACGACTATCATTCCCCAATTATGGCTGTAAAACCCGCGTCTCCTTCGGCAACGGGCCAAACTCCCCTTGCGCCTCAGCTTCCGGCGTGGGCGACGGTGTCGGCGGCGTCGTCGCGGTAGGCGTGGGAACTGCTGTCGGTGTGGCCTCCGCTATAATCTCGACCTCCACCGTCTCCGGTAACCAGCTGTCCACTTTCACCCCTTCCGGCGTGACGATGACAGGTTGTACCGCATGAACGCCTGGCGCCAACCCGGACACGTCCAACACGACCCGCACATCGGTGGGCTGCAACGTCTCCAACCGGGGCAATGGGCCAGATAGGAACACGTCCACCTTATCCAGCAGAACATGCGCTTTCAAACCCGGCGCCAGCCCCTGCACCACAGGTTCCCGTGTCACGGTAAGGCCGCCCTCCAACGGCGTGATGGTCACCCGAACGGTGACGCTCTGCACGCCAAAAGCGGAGGAAACGTTCTCCGGCAACAATAGGGCCACCCGCTCTATCACATCCGCGCTCGCTCCCTCAATGCTCACAGGTGTCGTCTCTACGTACCCGGGCACCGATTGAATAGCCTTGGGATCGCCGAACAACATGACGACCGGGGGCTCCACGCTTACGTTGCTCACCCGATACCCCTTCGCCGGCTGACCCTTGAGCTGCACCAACACGGTCACCTCGCGATACCCGGGGCGCTGCACGATCGGCACGGTCACGGATACCATCTTCGGCTTCACATCTACTACCCGGATCGGCAACCCCTCGCTGTCTCGCAGTGAGACAGGGCGCATCTGCCGAACCGTCGATTTAGCCCCCAACACGGAGATCTCCACCACCGCGCTGGCAACATCGTCTACATATGTGCGGGCCCCAGAGACCGTCACGCTATCCGGGTCCACCGTCGGCGTCTGCCAATCGTAGCCGAACGCCGGGTTGTCCAACACCTCCACCCGCACCGGGACCGTCTTCTCCTCATGGACGTCCAATGTAATCTGGATGTGCTTAGGCTGCACATCCAACACCTCGACGTCTGGTTTCTCCACGTATACCTCGACTGGCACCTCATGAGCCCCCGCATCCAACCCCATTACATCGACAACTGCTCGGAAGTCTTGCGCGGACAGATTCGCCCAGGTACGCTGCGGCGCTCTCGCCACCACATGCACTTCATCGGCTGACTTGCTCAATATCGAGAGGTCATCGGAGAGGCCCACGATCTCCACCGGGATCGGCTCCGATAGGGGTTTCCGTATAAGCGGGTTCTCCTCCTGCACCGCGATGATCCAGACAACGAAGGCCAGGAATATCGACAAGGCAATCGTCCCCAAGTCGCCGGTGATGCGATTCATGCGCTCACCCTCCGGCTCTCGCGAGTCCAGGGCCGCCGAGGGCGATAGAACGACTCCAGCACGCGCATCAGCCGGGCATCATCCAGGCGACGCACCATGCGGCCGTTGCGCGCCACGGAGATCGTCCCCGTCTCCTCCGACACGACGATGGCCAGAGCGTCACTCTGTTCCGTAATGCCCAGAGCCGCCCTGTGGCGAGTCCCATACTGCACCTCGGCGCTCGACCGGCTGGACAGGGGTAATACGCACGCAGCAGCCACCACCCGGCCATTACGGATGATCACAGCGCCATCGTGCAACGGCGTATTCGGGAAGAAGATCGTCAACAACAACCTGGTGGAAACAACACCATCAATGAAAACGCCCGTGTCGACGTAGTCCTGCAAACCTGTGGCCCCCTCCAAGACGATCAGCGCCCCATGCCGACGCTCGGCCAGCTGCATCGTCGCGGCGACCAGGTATTCGGACGTCCGCTCCGCCCTGGACTCGTGAGCCCCCCAACGCAACAGGACCCCCGTGCGTCCCATCCGCTCCAACGCCCGCCGCAGCTCGGGCTGGAAGATCACAGGCAGCGATACCAGGATGGCCGGCAACGAGTTTCGCACCAGCCACTCGAAGGCGGTCAATTGCAATACATTGGTGATAACCGTGATGCTCAAGAAGATAATTAGCACGCCGCGCAACAGAGCGACGGCCTGGGTGCCCCGAAATAGCCGCAGCAGCCCGTAGAAGATGGCCGTGACCAGCGCGATATCGATAACACTCTGCCAATTGAAGCGGCTCAAGATGCCGAAGACGTCGATCAACCCCGCACCTCACCTTGCTCACAGACCCTCAGATCACCCTCCAGGCCCCATCAGCCACACCAATAGCGCCTTCTGAGCGTGCAGGCGATTCTCCGCCTGATCGAAAAGGACGGACTGCGGACCATCCGCCACCTCGTCCGTGATCTCCTCCCCGCGATGGGCAGGGAGACAATGCATGACGATCGCATCCGGCCGGGCGTGAGCCACTAACTCGGCGTTCACCTGATATGGAGGGAAGACCCGCCGGCGCTGTTCGGCCTCGGCCTCTTGTCCCATACTGGTCCACACATCCGTGTAGATCACATCAGCTCCGGTCACCGCCTCGACGGGGTCCTCCACCAACGTTAAGCTTCCACCACCCAGCGAGGCTAACGACCGAGCTCGCCCGACGGTTTCCTCAGCCAACGCGTATCCCGACGGTGATGCGGCGACCATCTCAATCCCAGTCAACGCCGCAGCGAAGGCCAGCGAGCGCGCCACGTTGTTCCCATCCCCCACATAGGCCAGGCGGATTCCCCTCAGTCGCCCCTTCTTCTCCCAAATTGTGAACACATCCGTCAAAGCCTGGCACGGGTGAGCGTAATCGCTGAGTCCGTTGATCACCGGCACGCGAGAATACGCGGCCAACTGTTCCACGTGAGCGTGGTCGAACACGCGCGCCATGATCCCATCCACGTAGCGGGACAACACGCGAGCAACGTCCGGCACGCTCTCCCGCTCCCCCAACCGCACCTCCTGCGGGGAGAGGTAGATCGCGTGCCCCCCCAGGTGGATCATCCCCATCTCAAAGGAAACCCGCGTGCGCAGAGAAGGCTTCTGGAACAACAAGCCTAACGTCTTTCCTCGCAACACGGGCCGATTTCCCCCTGCTTTCCACTCCGCTTTCAGATCACGAGCCAGCGAAAGCCAACCTTGCAAAACGTCCGGTGTGAAATCGGCAAGACATAGAAAATGGCGTGTAGACAAAGGACACCTCCTTGGGTTTACGCACCCCCCATCCCCCCATCCTAACGCTTCGATCCTAACGGTCCTAACGGTCGAGCCAATAACAGGATGCCATCCTCCATCGCATAATGGGCCCCACACCCCCGACAAAGCCAACGCTTCTCCGAGACGGCCCAGTCAGCGGCCCCGCACTGGGGACAATGCAAATACTCACGAAGCGGCCGCTCGCCCTGCCCTGCTCCAGGCCCGTCCCCCGCCTTGCGAGCCTGAGCCCAATCATAGTCCACCTGCCATCGCCGCACGTCGTAGGACGCCATACCAAGCTCCCCTAACATCCGGCTGAAGACAGACCGCCGAAACGTGCGCCCCGGTAACAGGTAGGCCAGCCATCCCACCCGGTTGGAGACGATCAGCAAGCCACCCGGGCGCAGCACACGCGCCAGCTCCCGCAAGGTCTCACGGGGTTTCGGCATGAACTCCAGGGCCTCCAGGCAATACACGGCATCGAAGGTAGCGTCCGGGAACGGAAGCCGGGAGGCATCCTCCCACAGCCAGTGAACCGGAGCCTTAACCTTCCGCACAGCCTCCTTCAACATCCCCAGCGAGCGATCGAGCGCCACGATCCGGCCGCTGAACGACGGATCACTCAGGAGAGCATACGGCACCCGCCCCGTCCCCGTCCCCACGTCTAGGACCAGCGGATGCTCCGTCCCCGTCGCTTGAAACGCCAATGCCAGCGGCCGGGCGATGAAGTACCATTCATCCTCCGGGTTAAACCCTTTTATATCATCATACCGTCGTGCAAACCGATCATAGAGGTAAGCGACAACACCAACTCCCAGGTAAGCCCCTTCCGCGATGATGAAATGCCAATAAGCAACGCCTCCAAGAAG
>JAGHDS010000086.1 GCA_021159845.1 Anaerolineae bacterium | reverse complement strand
GGCCTCCCGTTGCATTCCCCGTATTTGCTCGGTGGAGAGCGCTCGGCCTGGCTCGGATGGGGCGATGATCCGGACATCCGGGTGTTTGTCCTGGACGATCAGGCGGCAGGCGCGGCACTCCCCGCACGGCCGGGCGGCAATGTCCTCTGCCTGGCATAGCACTGCCTGAGCCAGCGCTCGGGCCAGCGTGGTCTTGCCAACCCCCGCGGGGCCGATGAAAAGATAAGCGTGGGAGAGGGTGCCGCGCTGAAGGCTCTGACGCAATAACCGTACGGCCCACTCATGCCCGATGACAGGCCAATCTGTGGATAGGCCCATATGTCCTATAGTCTCCTTGGATCCCGTGCAGAGACCTCGCAATGCTCGTTAACGAAATTCCTGGATCATTCTCGTTTTTGCGTTCCCTCGTCTCCCGCGCTTCCCTCTGAGTTCGGTGGGGGTGCTTCCTCGGCAATCGCAACCTCGGGAAGTGTTCCTAGCCGCTCCATGCGAGCGTATTCCTGACGGATGGGGCGCAGGGGCACTTTTGTTGCGTGGTGGCAATATGGACAGGTGGCCACATAGTGCCTGCGTTTGGTCCCGCGCGATTCCTCCACGGCGAGGACGATCTGCTCACTGGTCAAGGTATAGGTTCGACCGCAACGCGTGCATGTGACACGAACCATTTCATCCCTCCCGCGCTCGTTCAGAATTGCTAGGTGTGGCGTAGCTTGTGCCTGACGAGCGCTTTGACAGCGTCAGTATACCTATGCTAGAGTCTTTCGGCAACTGCTTGGCATGGCATTAGCACCCGAAGTGTCCCTCATACGTCTGGGTCAGCCCATAGCACGTTGTGCGCCCATTTCACACGGAGGCGATCTCCATGTCGCGCGAGCGTTTGGTTTCTTCCTTCGTCGATTACGCGTTGATCACCATAGGGGCCGTATTGGTGGCTTTGGCGGCCGATCTCTTCCTGATCCCGAACCGGGTGATCTCAGCTGGACTATTTGGGATCGCCGTTATCGTGCATTATTTGCTCGGCACGCCGGTGGGGGCAGTCACATTAGCGCTCAACATCCCCTTGTTTTTGGCGATGTTGCGCTGGGGTGGTGGATGGCGGACAGGAATGCGCACGATTGTCGCTGTCGTCGTCATGTCCGTTGCTGTGGACCTCATGGCGAACCGCCTACCATCGGTGACCTCAGATCCGCTCCTGTATACACTGTACGGCGGCATATTAGATGGGTTGGGCATCGGCCTGGTCTTCCGGGCAGAGGGGACGACGGGAGGAATCGACATCATCGCCCGGCTGATGCAACGGCAGCGCGGTTCGGAGCCCGGGCAGGTGTTGTTGGTGCTCAGCGCTTTGACGCTGGCAGCCGCAGCTCTGGTATTTGGCATCGAACAGGCCCTTTACGCGATGATCGTAGCCACCGTCTCGAGTATGATGGTGGACCTGGTACAACAGGGGCTGGGCCGTGCGAAGGTGGCGCTCATCGTATCGGCCCGTCATGAGGAGATCCGGAAAGCTATCCTGGAGGAACTAGAGCGCGGTGTGACCGTTCTGAAGGCAGAGGGAGGATATACAGGCACGGAGCGACCAGTACTGATGTGCGCTGTAGCTCGCTCGGAGATCAGTATCATCAAACGGCTGGTAGGCCGTTATGACCCGGACGCTTTCATTGTCATCACCCCTGCCCAGGAGGTGCTGGGGGAGGGGTTCCAGGGGCTGCGCTCCGCGGCATAGTTGGGCCAGTTTCAGTAGCTTACCCTTTGTTGCTTGATCAGCCCGATTGCCAGCTCCACCGTGCCGATTGCCAGCGCGATGGGGACATCAATGGCGGTGGCTAAGACCAGGGCGTACGCGAATACTTGGGCACCGTTGAGGACGGAGGCGATTCTCTGAGGGGAAATGGATGGCACAAGACCCAGGGCGTACAGTCCGCCGCCGATCATTAGCATGTAGAGGAGCAGGGAGCCCCACGCCTCTCGGTCGCTGGCGCTGGGCATCATGCCGTTGGAGATAGTGAAGATCAGGTAGATATAAAGCCAGATATCAGGGTGGTCCAGGCCTTGTCGAAGACGCTGTATGACTCCTTGCCATCCCGACTGGGCCTCCAACCCGAAGACCTGGACGGCGAACCATAAGAGGAGGAGGCAGCCGGTAATGAGGGGAGCTAATCCCACCAGGCTATCCCGGAGCGGGCCGCCGGAACGGAAGTCCACATATCCCATGCGCACGGAATTGCCCCGGCGCTCCGGCCAGACGTGTGGAGGGGAAGGACGCAGCCCCAGCAGTCGGGCGACGGCCCAGTGGCTTGCTTCGTGCAACACGATCCCAGGCAGGAAGAGCAACCAGGCCAGGGCCATGCCTCCCTCTGCGCGTCCTGTGAGCAGCAAGCCGATTCCTTGGATGTGTCGCCCGATCCAATCGCTCAGATAGAATAGCGCCACGCTCACGGCGGCCAGGGTGATCAGAGTGTGCCAGGGCATCATTGTTTGCGCTTACTCCCGACCGTGGGTCTCCATTGCCGCTCGTTTGTCAACCACAGTAGGGCAGGTACAATCCCTGCCCTACTTTTCCGCAAAATGCCCCCATCCTATTGGGTAAGGAGCTTTATTGATATAGCTCGGCCGTGATGCGCACCATAGCGACGAACTCCGCCGGCCGGAGGCTGGCGCCGCCCACGAGCGCTCCATCCACGTCTGGCTGTGACATGATTTCCTTGATGTTCTTGCTGTTCGTGCTACCGCCGTATTGGATGCGCACCTGGTCGGCCGTGGCCTGGCTATAGAGTTGGGCGATCGTCGCGCGCACCACGCCGCCGATGACTTTCTGTGCCTGCTCGGCCGTGGCAGCCTTGCCAGTCCCAATGGCCCATATCGGCTCATAAGCGATCACAAGGCCTGCTACCTGCTCGGCTGACAGCCCGGCCAGGACTCCTTCTACCTGTCGACGTACTACGGACTCGGTCTCGCCCGCGTCGTATTGGGCTTCCGTTTCACCCACGCAGATGATGGGCGTTAGCCCGTGACTGAGCGCAGCCTTGACCTTGCGATTCACGATCTCGTCGGTCTCACCGAAGTAAGTTCGGCGCTCCGAATGCCCCAGGATCACATATTGGCATATGTCCTTCAGCATGAGGGGGGAGATCTCTCCGGTAAAGGCGCCCTTCTCCTCCCAGTGCATGTTCTGAGCACCCAGGCTGATGTTTGTCCCCTGAATGAGACTAGCGACCCGGTCCAGGTCGATGAAGGGAGGGCACAGTACCTTCTCGACCGATTGGATAGCCGTCAAACCATCCAGCATCTCCTTGACCAAGGCCTCGGCCTCGGAGATTGTCTTATTCATCTTCCAGTTGCCAGCGATGATTGGCGTACGCATTGCCTTCCTCCTTGGGATTCGATCGTCTGTATCATCTTAGCATGAACCATCCTCAAAAGCAAAACGTGCAATGCCGGTAATTGTTCACTGTTGGGGTAAGAGAGATTAGCTGCGCTATATCCTCGTACACCAAGTCTCACGAAGTTGTGTGTCCTGCTGCCAAACGGGCCGAGATCTTGTTAGGCC
>JAGHDS010000226.1 GCA_021159845.1 Anaerolineae bacterium | reverse complement strand
TGAGATGAGCGAGGAGGAACGCAATGCATTCACGGCGCACTCTGAGCAGATCCTCAATGAGGCTGGCGGCAAGATGGTGGTACGCTGTGCCTGTGGATGGTCCAACGAGCAGTGGGCGTTATTTGGTGTGGAGGAGTTTCCAAGTGTAGAAGTCGCCCAGCGCCATGCGAAGCAGCTCACCGCCGCCGGACACTTCCGCTACTCGGATGGTGTGAGCGTGCTGGGCACGCTGTGGCGGGCCGAGTAGCCATCGGTAAGCCCTCACCCCCAAGCCCTCTCTCCAAATTCTGGGAAAAGGGGAGCCCGAAGCGCAGCGGAGGGCGGGGGTGAGGGCCATCTTCCGTCGTCTGTCCTTCGCCTTTCGTCGCACCTTCACAACAGGAGGGCCGAGCATGCCACGATTCGAGGACTACCATGGCTTTGGAGATGATCCCAAGCGGAAGAAGCTCCATCTGGATATCTCTGCGCAGCTCAGTCGGGAGCGCAAGCAGCGCGCGTATCAGCAGATGGGTATAGGACCCGGTAGCTGGGTGCTGGACGTCGGCTGCGGCGTCGGCGTGGATACCATTCCGCTGGCCCAGATCGTGGGACCGATGGGGAAAGTCGTCGGCATCGACATCGACGAATCCTCGATCGCCGAGGCCCGGCGCCGGGCCGAAGAGGTAGGTGTCAGCGAGTGGACCGAACATCGGGTGGCCGACGCGGCCGACATGCCCTTCGAGGATAACACCTTCGACGCCTGCCATAGCGAGCGCCTGTTCATGCACCTGACGAACCCGGATGAGATCCTGGACGAGATGATCCGTGTGGTGAAGCCCGGTGGCCGCATCGCCGTCATCGACCCGGACGGGGCGTCCATCTCATGGGATACGGAGGAGGCGGAGATCGAGCGCAGATTGATCCCGGTCTGGAACCTGCTCCAAGAAAACCCCTACGCCGGCCGTCAGGCGTTCCGACTCTTCAAGCAACACGGGCTGGTAGACGTGGTAGTGGACATCGTACCCAGCTATAGTCACGATTTGGAGATGGCGCGATATATAACCAAAACCGATGACGTGATCGAAAAGGGGCTTGAGCTGGGCATCGTCACCCAGGAGGAAGTAGATCGCTTCAATGCCAGCGTGGAGCGGGCGGCCGCGATGGATGCTTTTTTCGCTTACTTTTGTCTGATCACGACCATCGGGCGCAAGCCGTGACTCCTCGAGGTGTAACGCATCTGGCAGGTGTGTCACACACGCAGATCACCAGATCGTCTCAACAGGATATCGCTGAATCCAACGATCGTTGGTGATAATGGGCATGTGCTCAAGCTGGCTCTGTGCTACCAGAAGGCGGTCAAAGGGATCACGATGCAGGAGAGGCAATGTGTAGGCGTGTAGAGCGTGGGAGAGATGAACCGGCAAAGCGGTGAAAGCATTGGTAGCTATCTGCTCGACAACGAACCGCTCCAGATCTCTCGTTCCAGTCAGCCGCAACTTGCCCAGACGAGCTTTGATCGCAATCTCCCAGCCACTGGCGGCGCTGAGGAAGACGGTATTCTCTCCATCTGCTATGACCTCTCGAGCCCGCGGCGAGAGTCTGGGATCGTCCCCGATCCACCAGAGGAACGTATGCGTGTCCAGCAGCACGTTCATGGTTCATCCTCGGCCTCGAATACTTGGATCACATCCTCTGGCAATGGCGCATCGAAGTCGGGAGCAACCCAGATCTTGCCGCGAGCGCTTCCCGGCACACGTTTGGAGACGGGAGTAGTTATGGGCACCAGCCGGGCGATCGGCTTCCCCGCCTTCGCGATGATGATCTCCTCTCCAGCGGCTACCCGGGCGAGAAGCTTGGAGAGATGCGTCTTCGCCTCATGGATATTCACCGTGATCGTCATTACCGGACCTCCCAGCTCATTGTAGACTAAGTCATGAACTAAGTCAATCCCACTTTTCGGGACAACTCATAGATCACCACGCAAAGGAGAAGAGAGATGAGACTCGACGGGAAAGCCGCCATCGTTACAGGCGGCGGAAGGGGCATCGGCAGGGCTATCGCGCTGGCCCTGGCGCGGGAAGGTGCCGATGCCATCGTCGCCGCCCGTACGCAATCGGAAGTCGAAGCCGTAGCTGAAGAAGTTCGAGCCCTGGGACGCCAAGCACTTGCGATCCCGACAGACGTCACTGCGGCCCAGGAGGTCGAGCAGCTCGTGGAGCAAACCATCGACGAATTTGGACACATCGACATCCTGGTCAACAGCGCGGGAGGCATCCCATATGAGCTATATGACTATCCTGGCCCACTTCGGATGCCAAAGGGCATATGGGAGATCGAGGAGGCCACGTGGGATCGCATCATCGCGTCGAACCTGAAAAGCGTCTTCCTCTGTATGAAGGCCGTCCTCCCTCATATGATCGAACGAGGGCAAGGTGACATCGTGAACATCGCATCTAAGCTGGGCCGGGGACCCACGGCATCGGAAGGATCCTACCCAGCGGCGAAGCACGCCGTCATCTCGCTGACCCAGACGGCCGCGCTGCAGACGAGGGCATACGGTGTGCGGGTAAACGCCGTATCCCCTGGCATGGTCGATACCCCCGGACTGCGGCGGTTTCTGACGGCCTTCTCTCCCGGGCAGGAACTCCCGCCGATGATGAGTGCGGAGTCCGTGGCCGCCGCGGTCATCTATCTCCTGTGCGACGCGCCCAGGGAGATGACCGGCCAATCAATTGATCTGTTCGGCATCGGTTAACGCTGGGAGGATATCTGTCAGTTTTCTGCAGAGGGTGTCGTAAAGGGGGCATACCTGGTCTTTCCAATCGGGATGCGTCGCCAGGGGTGATCGGGTGATGGACGATACGGTTTCTTAGGCGCTTTGGTCCTGGGTGGGGTTGCGGGCAGGGGCGAGCGTGAGGCACTAGCACTCGACTCCTGAGCCGGGCTCTCTCAGCACCTCCAGATCCGGGTGATCTCGCTGCAGGGCGCGCTACCCACCCAAGACCTGCTCCGGCCCCTCATGCTTGAGGATATGCAGAGCCCCTCGTTCCCGGCGACTCGCTTGCAGGTAGCGGTCTTGCATCAAACGGAGGTACTTGTAACGCTCGTCGATCGTCATCTTTTCTCGTGCGGACATGATTCCCTCTGGGTAACATTATCATTTAAAGGAATCATGCTGCTCCGGCAACATTTTAGATGAGTGAACGCGGTTGATTTGACCGTCTGTTCTACCTGCATATAATGAAAACAAAGGCTGGACGGAGGTTGACATGATGCCCATCGATGATCTACAAGTCGAGTTCGTGGTTAACGCTGAGGGGAAGAAGAAAGCGGTTATCCTAGATTATGAACTGTGGAAAGAGCTACTGACCCTACTCGAAGATTTAGAGGATGCGGAGGAAATCCGTCGCCTTCGTGTGGCGGGAGAGGAGGCAATCCCCTGGGAACAGGCGAAGGCAGAACTGCGAGCCGAGGGGATAGATGTATGAGATCCGCATCCTGCGTCCAGCCATCAAGGATATCGCCAATCTACCTAAAGGATATGCCCACCTAATCGCCGAGCATATCGACCATCTGCAGGAGAACCCACGACCACCGGGCGCTAAGAAGCTTCACGGAAGAACGGACTTCAGCCTTCGAATAGGAGTTTATCGCATCCTCTATGAGATCGACGATGAAAATCGTACGGTGACCGTCTACCGGGTGCGGCACCGACGGGAAGCTTACCGTTGATCGCCAGGAAAGTCCCCAGGTGGCTAGAAGAGGACACGGTGAAAGCAAGCCGTTCGCTGGCAGCTTGTCCCTCGCAACCCTGCTGACCTGGTTGATCCCCCCCGGCCCAAAAGACAACCGTCTAAAACCCTCTCATTGGAGCAGACACAACAATTCCTGACCACCGCCAAAGAAGACAGGCTCTACCCGCTTTCACATCATTCTCAAAAGAGCCGGACTACCTCGCATCCGGCTTCACGATCTCCCTCATACGACGGCAACCTTGCTTTTGATCCAGGGGACGCGTCCAAAGATCGTCCAGGAGCCGTTGGGGCACTCTCAGATCTCACTAACGCTGGATGTCCACTCCCATGTCATCCCTTCCATGCAAAGGGGAGCTATCAACCAACTTAGCGCTGACGCTGAGATCATCGGCTAGGTGTGTGCAAATACAAAGCAAATAGGGGCTAGTAGATAGAGAGGATACACAATATATATAAGAGACGCAAAAGTGGTCTCGCCGAACTTTTCTACAATGTATGCAGGCACACCTTTAGCAAGCGGAAGGGCACGGTCTATAACTTCTGCGATGTGCATCACAGGCTCTACACCAAGCTCTATGTCGGACGCTGGACGAGGTCGTCGCTCTAGGGAGGTGATTCAGCTCATGCAACAGCGGTGCTAGCCCTTCACGGTTAAGGGAGAGGCTACCCATTCCAGCACGTGGTCCAGTTTTCGGGACCAAATTACCGCGTTCTATCTTCCGGGAGCGCGAACAGGGCTCGACACCCCGTCACGAACACTTACATAAACTGGTGAGCGACTCGTCAGTCCCATCGGTTATCCTTTTCCCGACCGGTACCAAGGGATCGGCAGCATGACATCTCAAAGCATCGGAAAGGAGAACCGCCATGAGACGCTACACCGTATACAGCCTCTTGTCGGCCATCCTCTTACTCCTCCTGCCCCTCCTCGCCAGCGCGGCGGGCAACCTCGTTCAGAATGGCACCTTCGACACCGATGTAAGCTCCTGGGACCCGACAACGAGCGGCAAGATCGCCTGGGAGGGTGCCGAAGGACACCTGGCAACCGGCGCAGCCCAGGTCATCAACAACCGCAATTCCGACAGCGCCTACTCGGCTGGAGCCCAACAATGCGTCGCCCTCCCCACACCTATCGCCAGCTCTTACGCCGTCCAGGGCTGGATCAAGGTCCCCAGCCAGGATAACAACACGGCAACAGGGTTCATCCGCCTGCAGTTCTATCAGGCAACAGATTGCGTAAACAGCACCGGCACGGGACGAGATACAAACACAGTCGTGGCGGGATCTGATTGGACACAGGTCACCAAGGAAACCGATACACCCAGCGATGCTCAATCCGTGCTCGTGAAGCTCATGGTGTATAAAACGGGCACCACATCGGCCTATGCCTACTTTGACGATGTAGAGCTCTCACCGGCCGGCGGCACGACCGCCGTCACCCTCTCGGGGCTGACAGCATCAACGCTCACCCCGCGATACCTGCCCCCCTGGATATTGCCCGCCATCCTCGGCGGAGCGATCATGGGGTTTGTCTATCGCCAACACAAGCCCCGGCAATGAGGCCAACCTAAACCCTATCAAAGCGGATTTTCCCGAAGGGGCGACGCATGTGTCGCCCCTTCTTCTGCCTCACCAGGGCGACGAATGGCCGCTGCCAGGGCCAGCGCCATCAGGTACCACCACAGGAAATTCGTTCGGGCGCCCATCGCCACCGTATCAACCAGGCTGAAAGTCGTCTGCGCGATGAGAGATCCCAACAGGCCGATCGCCCAGGCGCGTTCTTTCCCCCTTTCGCACTTCCACTCCCTCACCAAGGCAATCACCACAACCGTGTATATGGCCACCACGGCGACAAGCCCAGGCAGGCCGAAATCCAATGCCGTCTGCAAGAAGAAGTCGTGGGCATGTCCAAGATCACGATCCGGCGCGATCGTGAACAACGGGTATAGCAGATGAACGATCTTACGAAATGTCCCCAGCCCCATGCCGGTAAAGGGGAAATCCTGAATCCCATAAATCGCCCGAGTCCAAATCTCCATCCTCCCCGTCAGGGAGATGCTCCCCACCACCGGCTCCAAAGGCTCCAGAGCATTGCCATTTCCCACCACCAACGTGAGAAGCTGCTTCCATGGCAGGAACGGGGCTGAGGCCAAGGATGCCAACGTGCCAACACCTAGCAAGAAGCGCCCCCAACGCCAGTTGAAGAGCAGCATAAAAATCAGAGCCAGGGCAAATCCTGCCAGGCTGGCGCGGGACTGAGCCGCCACGAATACCAACAGCACTATGCCGGTCACGATAAGCGTGCCCAAAAGCACCCACCACCGTCGATACTCGTGGCACAAGCTGTACGCGCTGAGCGCCACCAGCAGCGGCACCACGAAAGCAAGAGAGCCCCCTACCTGGTTGGCGTTGACGGCCGCCTCGATCCCCGGGAAGTGCAACACACCCGATGGCAGTCGGTCCACCAGGCCGCCCAGCACAGGGAGCTTCGCATGGAGCTGGGTCCCCAAC
>JAGHDS010000108.1 GCA_021159845.1 Anaerolineae bacterium | reverse complement strand
GGACCTCCGCGATCTTAGGGTTGGCCTCCTCAACCCTGTTCTCCCCGAACTCGCGCAGGCCAAGCTCCCAGGCTGCTACCACGGCCGCTGCCGGATGGGTCTTGCTGACCGCTACCAACGTGATCTCCTCCGGCCGCCGCCCCGCCCGCGCGGCCGCAGTGGCGATTCGCTCCCTGACCCGAGCAATATTGGCCGCCAACATTTCACGATCGACAGCAGCGATGCCCTTCTCCTCGGACATCCCCGTCCCTCCTTACGCCAACAGGATTACGAACACCTCCCTCTAAACCGACCGCACTACGTCAGGTAGGCCAAGGCTCCGTGACGTCCCGTGCGGCCGCGTTCCGCCCGGTGTGAATAGAATTCATCCGTATGACAGGCAGTGCACAGGCCAGCCACCTCAATGTGGCGTACGCCGGCCTGGGTGAGCAATTTGTCATTGGCCGCCCATAGGTCGAGATGGTACGCCCCGTTCGGCCAACGAGACACCACCCCATTCGAGGTGTCGAGGGTCGCCCGGACCAGTTGCACCACATCCAAGCCGACCTCGTAGCAACAAGGTCCGATCGACGGCCCGATACCGGCGATCAGCTCTTCCGGCCGACTGTGGAACTCGCGTTGCATGGCAGAGACCAAAGCGGTGGCTATCCCCCTCACCGTACCGCGCCAGCCGGCGTGGGCCACCCCCACAGCATGGTGCACAGGATCGTACACGATCAGAGGCACGCAATCCGCGAACCGCAGCAACAGAGCGACACCAGGCTCGTCGGTGATCAACCCGTCACAGCCGGGCACGACGCGTCCCCGATCCTCTCGCCCCACGCGGACGACCTGATCCCTGTGCACCTGTTGCGGGCTGACCAAATCCGATGGACTTATCCCGACAGCGGTGCACAATCGTCGGTGATTCTCGTCCACCCGGCCAGGATCATCCCCTCCCACCATCGTCAGGTTCAGCGACGCGAACGGCGGAGTGCTCACCCCTCCAAGCCGCGTGCTAACCGCGTGACGCAGTCTCGGGTACCCCACCAGCGATTCAAACTGATAGAGGACAACGCCGTTCACATTACGACGGATCATACCTCGCCTATGGCACATCGCGCAACAGCTCCCCCCCCATGCGATGGCTCCTCATCTCTCGCTGTGAAGCCGCAGAAAACGCTGAGGAAGAAGAGATGCTCCTTACACCCCCGGCATTTCTGTGCTGTGGGGAACCGTCGCGTTCATCTCACGAGCTCGACCAGTGTCACCGGCCCTTCACACCGTATCGATATCCACCACCTCAACTGGCTCATCAGACGTCGGCAATGATGGATGGCCTCGCTCACCCCGCCGAGCGCCGCGAGGTGGTACGCCGCCGCTGAATCGGAAGGCCCATTCGGGGTCGCAGGCACCACACCGTAGGCATCCGGCTGCGCGCGGCGGACAGGGCCGGCTGGGACGGCCTTGCAGAGCAAGCTGATGCTCCCGCTTGAGATAGCCACTCCGGACCCCGCAATCGACGATCTGCCAGGGCAACGGTTGCTCGGGCGGCCAAGGGCCGGTATACATCTCCACCGTCAAGCCGCAGGTCTTCATGGCCCTATGGAACTCGGAGATGGAGAGCTTCCTCATTCGCAACAACACTTGAGCCAACCGGCGATCCCCGCGCGCCAGCACCCCCTGTATGACGGCCCAATCGGGGGAATCGGCGCGCACGGCAACGTCTTGCCTCACCAGCTCGCGCTTGATGAGCTGCTGACGGGCCTTCAGCGTCTGCGCCGGAGCCATGCCTTCCCATTGGAATGGCGTGTGCGCCTTCGGTACATATGGCGTCGCGTTCACCACGATGCGGCGCCGGAACCTCCTTCGCACTTCCGTGACGAGATCGACCAGGGCATGGATGTCGTCCTCCGTCTCGGTGGGATGCCCAATCATAAAATAAAGCTTCAGCCGCGGGAACTTCAGCCGTTCGGCCAAGTCCACCGCGGCGAGCAAACTCTCCTCGGTCTGCGGCTTATTCACTGCATCGCGGAGCCTCTGCGAGCCGGCCTCCGGCGCGATGGTAAGCGTCTGGGTCCCGCTCTCCGCCAGAAGCTCCACCAATGGCTCACTGATCGGGTCTGTGCGCATGGAAGACACACTGATGCGCGCCCCCAGCCGGCGTAGCTCCTCGGCCAGCCGATCGATCTCGCTATGGTCGGATACCGCGGCCGCGACGAGGCCGAGCTTCCTTCGATGTTGAAGCCCTTCGCGAGCCCAGTCCAGGACGACATCCGCTGGCACCTCACGAGGTGGCCTATACATGTACCCGGCCATGCAGAAGCGGCAACCACGCCCACACCCGCGTGCGATCTCGATCAGATGCAAGTCCCCGAACTCGGTGTCAGGTGTGTAAAGCGAGGACATCGTTGGGTGGACGGTAAGATCCCGAGTCCATAGCCGCCTAATGGGATGCCAATCGGGACGCGTGGGGTCATTGAGATGAATTTGAGGAACGTATATGCCTGGAATCCGTGCCATCTGTTCCAACAGAACAGCACGTGGTGCGCCCGAAAAAGACGACAAGAGGCCGACGAGGGGATCAATGACTTCTTCGCTCTCCCCGATCACGATGGCGTCAAAGAAGGGTGCCAGCGGCTCTGGATTCGCGCTGATCGCAGGACCACCTCCCAGGATTACCGGCCATGCCTCATCCCGTTCCTCGGCCAGCGGTGGAACGCCTGCCTGCTGCAACATCTCCACTACGTGGAAGTAGTCCATCTCATAGGAAACGGTGAAGGCAAGGACGTCGAACTCATCGGCTGGCCGCTGCGATTCCAGTGAGATCAGGGCTTCTCCAGCTTCCCATGAGGCCCTGTTCCAGAACACGCGCTCGCAGGCCACGTCCGGCCGGAGGTTGAACGTGCGATAGAGCGTTT
>JAGHDS010000158.1 GCA_021159845.1 Anaerolineae bacterium | reverse complement strand
GTGTGGCAACGCATAGCGTTGTCCACTTTTCCATAGCCTAGGAACCTGGACAGATGCTGAAGGACACCAGACCGTTTTTACAGAAAAATTGTTGCACAATCTTAAGGAAATAAGGATATTTGATCCCATCAGGGAAAGAGCGACCAACCTGATAGAAAAAGTTAAAGCCAATACCCCATTCAACAGGGTAAAGCTTATAGCTACTGATTCCCCTAAAGAAACTGTTGATGGCGCTGATATCATAACAACTGTCACCACAGCTAAAGGTCCTGTCTTTGATGCGAATGACATCAAAAAAGGAGCCCATATTAACGCTGTAGGATCCTATACCCCTGACATGCAAGAGCTTGACCCCCTAATCTTTAACAAATGTGGTAAACTCTTCCTAGATTCGCGAGAAGCTGTTTTGGAAGAATCAGGCGACTTGATAAAACCTCTAAAAGAAGGCCTACTCTCAGAAGACCAAATAAGCGGTGAGTTGGGCGAACTTACAGCAGGCAAAAAGGTAGGGCGTGAAAGCGAAGATGAAATAACCATATTCAAAACCGTGGGGTTAGCAGTTCAAGATGTAGTTGTGGCAGAAGATATTTACAAAAAAGTAACCCAGGCTGGGGTGGGTGTAAGCGTAGACCTTTAAAAAGAAGGGGCCTTTAGCCCTCTTTCTCGCAATGATATACAGGCCGGATCGATTCAGTTCGGTTATAAGTCCCAAGGTGCTGAACCAATACATCTGAAGGGCTTCCCGGGGATCTCTAGGAGCATGCTGTTTGACTGCAGAACACACAACTCTGTGAGACTCGATGTGCGAGGATGCCGCGCAGCTATCCCCTTTTACCCCAACGGTGAACAGTCCCCATGAGCGGTGGCACACCGCATAACGATGAGAATGGACGGTCGATACCGATGAGCATAAGAACGCAGATGACGCTGATGCACGCAGACCCTCACGGATCATCCTGTTTTACTTTTTCATCTGCGTAGATCGGCCCTTTCTGCGTCATCGGCGTTCACCGATTCCATTTTCGAAGCAGTTGCACGTTGTCAGAGAATATCAAGAAGACTATAATATGAAGTAGCAATGAAGCTGTGCAGAGCTCCGTGTGATCATGCATAAGTGCGATGGCAGGAGAAATCGAGATGCCAACTATAGAGCGCATTTGCCCTAACTGCGGCGCGCCCTACCCAGCTACGGAGGATGTGTGTCCCCACTGCGGCTGGCCCGCCGACGCGGCGCCCATCGAGCCAGCGCGGCCGCGCTTGCCCGCCCTGGCAGCCAGGGCCGCCGTACCTGTCGCGCTGGGCGTCGCGACCATAGCCGCTCGCGCGGGCTTCGCTGTATTACGCAAGCTGGTGGAGCGGGCACTAGCCCCAGTGGAGCGACAACCCGCTTCCATATCAGCCGCACCCTCCCAACCGCCTCGGCGCCCTCGTATGACGGTATACTTCTGGCAACGCAGGGAAACGAGGGATTCGCTGGGACGGCGTACCTGGGAAGAGACGCGCGCCCGGTGGGACATCCAGGACGAATAGAGTAATCGGCCGAATATCGCGTAAATATGACTCGTCGAATCTCCGAGGAACTACAGGCTAAACTCGATACAGTGCCTTCCCGCCCAGGCGTCTATCTGATGAAGGACGCTCGCGGCAATGTGATCTACGTGGGCAAAGCGATCCACCTGCGAAACCGCGTGCGCTCCTACTTCCACTCGGCGGCTGGCCAGAACGCGCGCGTGCGTCGCCTGGTCCGGGACATCGCCGACTTGGAGTGGATCGTCACCGATACGGAGCTGGAGGCACTCATCCTGGAAAATGAGCTCATCAAGCGCTACCAGCCCCGTTACAACGTGCGCCTGAAGGACGACAAGAACTACCCTTACATCAAGATCCACTGGCAAGATGACTTCCCCAAGGTCTCCATCGTGCGGCGCATGGAACAGGATGGAGCGCGATATTACGGGCCCTTCACATCGGCGGCAGCGGTCCGACAGACCCTGGATGTACTACGTCGCGTCTTCCCCTTCCGGGACTGCAACCGGGAGATCACGGGACGAGACAGGCGCCCTTGCCTGTACTACCACATCAAGCTATGCGCCGGCCCCTGCATCGGAGCCGTCACCCGCGAGGAGTATCGAGAGATCATCCAGGGACTGTGTGACTTTCTGGAGGGCAATACGGACGCCGTGCTCTCTGAGCTCCAGCGCAAGATGCAAGAGGCCGCCGACGCCCTCCGGTTTGAGCGAGCAGCCCTCTATCGCGATCAAATCCGGGCGGCCGAGCGGATCGTTGAACATCAAAAGGTGGTCTCTGGGAAGCAGGAGGATGAGGACGTCATCGCCTTCGCCTACGATCCCCAACAGGACGAGGCGTGCGTGCAAGTCTTTCTGATCCGGCGAGGCCGACTGATCGGCCGAGAGACATTCTCGCTGGATGGCGTGACCACGGAGGAGAACGGAGAGCTGCTGGCAGCCTTCCTCAAGCAGTTCTACGATGAGGCCGCCTATATCCCCCCACGCATCCTGTTGCCTCGCGACCTGGAGGAGCGGGAGATCATCGAACAGTGGCTGCGCTCCAAGCGCGGGTCCAAGGTCGAGCTTAGGGTACCTCGTCGCGGCACCAAACGCCAGCTCGTACAGATGGCCACGGAGAACGCACGGGAAACCCTTCAGGCATTGCAGGCCCAATGGCAGGCGGACACCCACCGCCAGACGGAGGCTCTGACAGAGCTACAAGAGCATCTGGGGCTGGATTCGCCGCCATCTCGCATCGAGTGCTATGACATCTCCACGTTACAGGGCACGAACACGGTCGGCAGCATGGTGGTGTTCGCCAAGGGAGTGCCGCTCAAATCCGACTATCGGCGGTTCAGCGTCCGGTCGGTCGGGCGAGCTGGCCACCCGGATGACTATGCCGCCATGCGTGAGGTGCTGCGTCGCCGCTTCCGGCGCGCCGTGGAGGCTGCGGAGAACCCTGACCCCGGTCAGAAGGCCCGTAAGCGGGACGCAGTCTGGTCGATCCTCCCTGATCTGGTGATCGTGGACGGCGGCAAAGGGCAACTCAACGTGGCGCTAGAAGTGCTGGAAGAATACGGGCTGCGTGAGGTAGTCCCAGTGGCAGGACTGGCCAAGCAACGGGAGGAGATCTTCCTCCCCGGCCGCCCCGATCCCGTGATCCTGCCACGCGGCTCCGACGCCCTCCACCTGGTACAACGCATCCGAGATGAAGCCCACCGGTTCGCTATCACATATCAGCGCAACCGCCGCCGCAAGGCTACGCTCTCCTCCGTCCTGGATGAAATCCCGGGCATTGGCCCCAAACGACGGCAGGCGCTGCTCCGCCGGTTCGGCTCGCTGGAGGCCATCCGGAAAGCATCCGTGGAAGACCTGGCCTCCGTGCCCGGCATGACCCGCACCGCCGCCAAGCAGGTCAAGGCATACCTCTGACCAGGCCCTACCTTCCTCAGCTCAGGCCGATCAAACGTCCC
>JAGHDS010000357.1 GCA_021159845.1 Anaerolineae bacterium | reverse complement strand
TGTGCCTCGAATCTATCCCTATCCGCTCCCCTGTCTGACCGGCCAACCGCTCCTCCCCGGCCACCAGCGCCCATTTCATCTCTTGGCGGAGACGGCGGCGCGACCTCGCCGTCGTTCAATAGAGACTGCCAATACCCCTCCTCCAAATCTTTCCACATCTCACTCATACTTCCTCCCCACAAATATCAATAAATAACGACCCGGCCTAGCAACGAGACAACCGCGTCCGCATTCACTCCGATGACATGCACACTACCAGTAGGACTCCGCCCCAGGTCCCCATCCCATTTCATGCAGCTCCCGCTTCAGATCAAAGGAGCCGTGATCACGAGGGCAATGAGAGCTGATCATACCCCTCACCCCCCCGTCAAACGCAAAAAGTCCCGGCCGCCGCTTCCAGACGGTGACCGAGACTTGCATTTCCCCCCTCTCATCCACTTGACCGAACCAATGCATTTGCCAATTAGTGTAAAACCTTATGCACTCTCGTCATTACGCTCTTTCGTCACAGCCTCATTATAGGCAGAGGTCAAACCTTTGTCAAGCATTTGTAAGGAATCATACGAAAGGCCAGCCTCCCGAGCCTCCATTTCTGCCAATATACGCGCCACCTCCGCGATGGCTATCCGTTGCTTACGGTACAGGTCTGACTCGCTCATCGCCAGCCGCCGCGCCACATCCCGGACACGCATTCCCTGAATGAACTTGAGATCGAGAATGTTGTACAAGAGCCACTCAGAGGCCGTCATATGCCTTTGCCCCCCCGGGCGTAGGCGCTCAATCGCCTGGCTCAACACGGAACGCAAAGCGCGCACAGGGTTGCCATCCTCCTCCTCCAGCGCATGATTGACAACCCGCAATCGAAGTAAGGGACTACGCGTGAGCTTGGGACCACCCCAGTAGTGACTGAGTGCATCTTTAACCCAACGCTGCAATTCCTCCATCTCGACAACCGGGACATCATCCTCCGCCGGGAAACCACCACCCGCGTAGGGCACGGCTCCCCGCCACGCCTGGATGCGCTCCAGTTCGGGCATCATGCGTTGCAACGCCACGAACACCGTCTGCTGAAGCTCCCGATCCTCCAATGCAGCCTCAGCACGACGCAAGAGCGTCACAATCGCCCGCCCCTCCTGCTCCGTCAGCAACGGCTCCTCCGTCCGAGCCTGCACGGCCAGCATCCCGAGCAAGCGATCGCGCTTACTCGACCATAGCGGCCAGATCCAATACCCAGCCCGGCTGATGCACACCGCCTGATCTCCCCGTTCCCGGCTGAGATCGCTCATCTGGCGTAAAACAGCGACCCAGTCTCCAGTTGCTAAGACGTTCTCCCCCTTACCCACCGTCCCACATGTAGCCTCCAGGTGTATCTCACGATCCTGGATGAGAGCAACGAAGCCAGACGGGGTGCGCAGCAGCTCGCAGACGGCGATGACGACGTTCTCCAAAAACTGACGAAGGTCGCTAGAGGTGAGGAGCCGACGATCCAATTCCTGGATCAACCCCACCTCCGCCTCGTCCTGCCGATAGATGATACGATCAATGAACGGTTTACCCAGATTGACGAAGAGCTGCCCAAGCACCGTGACGATCATCACGGCAAAAACGACCACGGTATCCCGTGGGAGTCCCAGGATGGCCTCGACCCTGGGGATCAACAGCATGACCCCAATCACCGCCGATCCCACCACCGGCCCACTCAACAGATAATGGATCAATCGGTGCTTAATCACACGGTCGGGCGTGAGGGCACCATAATAGGCAACGCTGTAAACCATGACCACCAACATCGCCCCCACACCTGCATTGCCGATCAGGCTAAGTGAAAGCACCAGGCTAGAGGGCACAGGCGTCGGCGCGCTGACCAACACCAAATAGGGGAAGACGCCAAGCGCGGGGGCCACGAACGAGACAGCCAGGTAAGCCATGCGCCGCTTGGAGGTGGCCGTCAGGCACCGTTTACGAGCCCGAAATATGTTATAGCCCCCAAAAAGCACCGTCAAAGCGAAATAGAGCGTGAATACCTGGAAAGCAGAACCAGGAGCCAGATGGGCAATCGGTGGGGAGAATACACCATCACGCACGATCCAGTCGGTGGAGAGCGCCAGTCCGCAGAATACAGCGCTCAACAGATAGCTGAACCGTACCAACCAATGACGGCGACTGGACAGGGCATTTGTAGCCCGGAGCAGGGCATCTGAGAAATGCAGATAAGCCGCCGGCACAAAGCTGATGCCTAACCACTGGATACGAAGCCAAAACACGGCCGCGCGCGAGGTCTCCACGCGCGGCAAGACAACATCGCATGCATATACGACAACAACTCCTGCCAGCAGAGCACACAATCCTCGCGCCGCCTCATTGCGCCAGTTGTAGATGACAAGGTAAATCAGGAGCGAAAAGGTCAGAACCAGAATCGCAGAGGCGAAGACGAGATCCGCAAAGGAAAGTGCGCCCGTCCACGTAATCCCAACAGCTTGTATCATAAACTTTTTCAGGTAACACGCTACATCAAGTTGCGGCCAAAGAACAAGGCGATATCGCGATTGGCGAAATAACGATCGTTAAAGCCACAGAACTCACATCCCAATTTCTGGCAAAACCGAACCGCTGGATCGTTTTTACTCTGCACTGGGATCATGAGCCGTTCTAGCTCACGCATCTGCGCCCACTGGGTCACCGCGGCGATCAACGCCGTTCCCAGCCCCCGCCTACGATACGACCCGCTCACGATGAGGTTTTGCACCCAAGCGAGCCCTTGGTCCGGCTGTGCGATCACCTCGATGTATCCTCGCACATCACTGCCTTCCGCGGCTACATAAATGCCCTCGCCGCGTTCCCAATGGGCCAGCAAACTATCACCGCGCGGGGGATAGGCCACAGACATCGTCCGCGGCAATCGAGTTCGGCGCAAATGAATGGAGATGGCGCCCTCCTCCTGGCGCAGATCCAACTGCCATACATAATCCGTCTCGTAAGATGGATCCAGGCTCAGGCAAGGGTTCAGGTCATGCAGATCAGCAGGCCGGATATGCATCGGCTTCCATTTCCTAATGGTGTACTCACATACTCACCAGCACAGCCTCAAAATTGTAGCACTGCGCGATGGAATAGGCAAAATACTCGGGAATGGTAACTGCTTCGAAAATAGAGTCGGTGAACGCTGATGACGCAGAAGGAGCCGATCTACGCAGATGAGAAAAGTAAAATCGGGATGATCCGTGAGGATCTGCGTGCATCAGCGTCATCTGCGTTCTTATGCTCATCGGTATCGACCATCCATTTTCATCGTTATGCGGTGTGCCACCGCTCATGGTGACTACTCTCTCTAAAATGAAGCCCCGACCTTCTTGTGAAGGCCGGGGCGCACT
>JAGHDS010000175.1 GCA_021159845.1 Anaerolineae bacterium | reverse complement strand
GTTGTCGGCGGTATGCACCCGCGGTCGTAGCAGGTCGCCCGCCAGATCGGTGAGCGCTTTGATCTGAGGGAAGAGTTCTTCCTCGCCGGTGATGCCGAAGAGCCCGCCCGGATGGGCGCCTAGAGCGATGATGCCGGCCACGAGGAGCAGGCCAACAGCCAGGCCACCGGTCAGGTAGCAGAGTGACGATTTCGACATGGCTTGATTATACCGCATGGGATGGCATGGCCCAAAGCGGGATCGGGGTTGCAGCCGGGAGGGTGTTTATGCAGGCCCTCCCCGACGTCCTTGGGTGTGAGGTGCGTCGATGGGGGGACTGCGCTTGCGGAGGCGCTTTAGGGGGTGGTAGAATGCGGACAGGTGAAGCCGATTGTTTGTTGTGCTCGCCCCTTTTCGGTGGGGCTGGACAAGATCACGTGTCAGGAGGGATAGATCATGTACGTCGTCTGCGTTACTGTGTGGGTGAAACCGGATCATGTGGACGATTTCATCGAGGCTACCAGGCAAAACCATCTCGGTACCCGCCAGGAGCCTGGGAACGTCCGCTTCGATGTGCTTCAGGCGGAGGACGATCCCACCCGGTTCTTCCTGTACGAGGTGTATCGCACGAAGGAGGACTTCACGCGCCATCAGCAGACGGTGCACTACCTGAAATGGCGGGAGACCGTCGCTGACTGGATGGCGCAGCCGCGGCAGGGCGTCCGTCATCACAGCCTGTTCCCGCCCGACGATGAGTGGTGATATCGGCTGGGTCAGGAAATGGATCGAGGCTTCAACGGCATCGTGCAAGGAGGATGGGATGGTGAAGTTCGAGTTCTACACGGCAGGGCGCATCATCTACGGGCGCGGTGAGTTCGATCGCATCGGCGACCTGGTCGCTGGCTTCGGGCATAAGGCGATGATCGTTTTGGGCGGTGAGTTCCTGCGCACGAGCGGCATCGTGGATCGGCTGGCGGAGAACCTCGATGCCCATAAGGTCGGCCGTACCTACTACCTCGTGAAAGGGGAGCCGCAGATTTCCACGATCGACGAGGCGTTGGACGAGGCCCGGTCGGCGGGGTGCGATGTCGTCATCGGCATAGGTGGCGGTAGCGCCATCGACACGGCCAAGGCGGTCGCTGGGCTGCTCACCAATGGCGGATCGGCGCTGGACTACATGGAGGTGATTGGCGCGGGCAAGCCGTTGACCAAGCCGGCCATGCCGATGATCGCCGTGCCGACGACGGCCGGTACGGGGGCAGAGGTGACGCGCAATGCTGTCATCGGCTATAAGGAGAAGCATTTCAAGGCCAGTATGCGCAGTTTCTACCTCATCCCTCGGGTGGCATTGGTGGACCCGGCGTTGACGCACACGATGCCCCCTGAGGTCACCGCCAGCACCGGCCTGGACGCGCTCACCCAGGTGATCGAGCCGTATGTGTCTAACCACGCGCAGCCGTTGACCGACGGCCTGGCGCTGACTGGCATCCGGCTGGCCGCCCGGTCGTTGCGGCAGGCGTACGAGAATGGGGATGACGAGAACGCCCGGGATGAGATGTCGTTGGCTGCGTTGATGGGGGGGATCTGCCTGGCCAACGCCGGGCTGGGGGCTGTGCATGGGTTCGCCGCTCCGTTAGGCGCCGCCTTCCCGATCCCTCACGGCGTCGTTTGTGCGGCGTTGTTGCCGCATGTCATGGCGGCCAATGTCGCCGCGCTGCGTAAGGATGATCCCAACAGCCCTGTGCTGACCCGGTACGCGGATGTGGGCCAGGCGTTGCTGGGGTACCGGATGGCCACCGAGGATGCCACGATCGATGCGGGGATCGAGTTCGTGACGAATTTGGTGCGGGATCTCCATATCCCCAAGCTATCCGAGTTCGGGATGACGGAAGCGGACATCCCCGATCTCGTAGAGCGGGCCAAGCGGGCCAGTTCGATGCGTTACAATCCGGTGCGGCTCTCCGACGAAGCGTTGGCGGACATCTTGCGCAAGGCGCTGTAGCTTGCATACGATCCATCGCTTGTGATTGAGGTGTTGAGGGAAGGTATTAGTGAAGGATGCTTGAGACAAAGCCATCTTCGCCGCCGCGTTTGCGGGATATCTTTCTGGCTTGGGCGGGCGTGGGCGTCCAATCGTTCGGTGGAGGGACGTCCACGCTTTATCTCCTCCATCGTATGTGCACGAGCCGCGGCTGGGTGAGCGAGGAGGAGTTCGCTCAGTCGTGGGCTTTGGTGCAGATATCGCCGGGGATTAATCTGATCAAGTTCACGGTGTTGATGGGGTATCGACTGCATGGCGTGTTGGGCATTTTGACCGCCGTGTCCGGCTTTCTGGCACCCAGTGCGTTGATCACGGTATTGATGACGGCTGGCTTCGCGGTCGTGCGTGGCTCCCCCGATGTCCAGGCGGCCATGCGCGGCGTGATGCCAGCCACGGTGGGCCTGGGACTGGCATTGGGTGTAGAGATGGCTTGGCCGCTTCTGAAGCGTTCCTACGCGGAGGGGCGCGCGAGCCTTGGCGTGCACATAATGCTCATGGTGGGGGCGGCGTTGTCGCTCGTGATGCTAGGGGCGTCGCCCATTGCCGTGCTGTTGGCCTCTGGCGTCCTAGGCCTCTGGCTGCTGGGGCGTGTTGAATCCTCTACCAAGTCTGAGCGTTTGCCTGGCGGCCGGAGACGATGAACCCACTCATCTACTTCCTGCTGTTTTTGAAGGGATCGCTGTTTTCAACCGGGGGGTTGGGCAACCTGCCCATCCTGCATGGGGATTTCATCGCCCGCGGGTGGGCTACAGAGTCCGACTTCGTGCAGGCGCTCGCGGTGGGGCAGCTCAGCCCAGGGC
>JAGHDS010000012.1 GCA_021159845.1 Anaerolineae bacterium | reverse complement strand
ATATATGACGATGCAGGATCAAGACGTAGGCGTAATGGAAGCCACGCCCACGCCGCCGGTGAACGTCGTGTTCTTCAGGGACGATTACACCAACACACACGAGCGAGTAGCCCATCCCTGGTGGCCCGCCATCGGTTCCATGAGGCCGTGGAATTGGGATGAGCTGGAGCCCGGCGATGACAGCTTCTCGTGGGGCAGCCTTGACCGATATGTAGAGACAGCCCAGGGCCAGCGGGTCGAGCTGGCATCCGGCGATGTGGTCACAAAGCCTGTGATGATGCAGATTGAGCTCTATACGTCTGATTATGTGGATCACACGCCGGGGTGGGTATACCGGAAGATGGGGCGCTCCTCTGGTTACGAGCTGGATCCCGGCGGGAGCTGCCCAGCCGTGACGATGCCGATGTACGACGATCCGGCATGGGTAGCCGAGTACGACAAGATGGTCCAAGAGCTGGCGGCCAGATATAAGGATGATTCGAACGTCGTCGGGTACTGGATCAGCGTCGGTGTGGATGGAGAGACGACGCCGGTCAAGAACCTGGCCGGGTGTGACTACCGGGCGGAAGCGGCCACAGTCCTGACCTGTGATGAGTACAAGGCGTTCATCAAGCACGCGATCGATGTAGCCGTGGCTGCCTGGTCACCGAAGCCAGTATGGATCCAGGCCGCGCCCGCGCCATGCAGCTACGCTGGAGGCAGCAACGCGGGCCGCAAGGAGATCGTCGAGTATGCCAGCCAGCATGGAGCTGGATACAAGATGAATGGCTTGGCACCCGATCAGCAGGATGCTTATGGGACTGGGACATGGGCGCAGGCGATGAAGTACGATGTGACAGAGGTAGTGACGACTTCTGTTGCGTTCGAGTTCTCGCACAATCCCGGTGGTGCCAGCATCCTCGACTACCCTGCCGACACCTGGCGGGGTGGCGGGGCCTGGTGGGGTTACTGGAGCATTCTCAACGCTCTCTCTCACAGGGCCGATTTCATAGCTCTGAATCATCGCTGGGGGCCGGTCCTGTGGGGTGACACCTACGATACACAGCCGATCAACCCTGGCTTCTCAGGCTTGATCGCAAGCAGCTTGAGCTGGGATAGCAGCAGTGAGATCGCCTGGATCGCGTTCCACGCGCCAGAAGGCGCCCCATATGTCTGTAACAGCGGCGCGTGTGGCTCGACTTACATCCCGGATGATTTCGCCCTGGGCTTGGTGCGGGACACAGCTACGTACACGCCAACGCAGTACGTACGCTCTACGAGCTCAGTGATTCCTCAGACAGCCAGATGGCAGCCATACTCGCGCCACGCGCTGGGCACGACAGCAGTGAATCACTACATCGGCATCTCCGTCGACCCGACTTGGGCGTATTACGATCAACTACCACTGAATGACGGAGGGTCAGCGCAGTACATCGTCTCGATCTGGTTCCTGGATAATGGGACTGACGGCTTCCAACTTGAATACCTGGGAGCCGATCAAGTGATGAGGAGTCGAATCATCACCAAGCAGAACAGCGGGCTGTGGCGGGTTGTAAAGCTGGCACTGGCCGACATGCGGCTGATTAACAACCTGCCCGGTGGGGTCGCGCTGCGGCTGTACGACAACGAAGACGGTACAGATTATTTCCACATGGTGAAGATCGTGCCGTTCTCTGGCCCTTGCGACGTAGATAGCCCATACAGCCCCTGTTACGGCGCTTACCCAGGGACAGCACCCACAGCTACACCGACGCCGACGGCAACAGCGGTGCCAGACACGCCAACGCCGACGAATACTCCTACGGTCGGAGCTAGTACCCCCACACCCACACCCTTGCCCCAACCCACGCCGCCGGAGTACGGGACGGTTCAAGACCACATCGTCCTGAACGAGATCGGCCTGGTAGCAGATCAAAACTGGTATGGGGACCCATACATCAACGAGGACGACAGCTTCATCGAGCTGTATAACCCGACCGATGAGGACGTGCCCTTAGTCGGAATGCAGCTGTGTGTAGATCGCAACTGCTTCGAGATCCCGAGGTACACGTATGTCAGGGCGCATGGGTGGAAGGTGTTCTTCGCCGCCCAGACCGGTCTGTATCTGTCGGCTGACCCGAACATGAATGACGTCTATCTACAGGACCGCAACGGTGCGGTGCTGAGCAGGCATGAGTGGCACGCTCCCCCTTGTGGCAGGTCGATCGGTGCATGGCCTAACGGTTCTGACTACTGGGTGGAGTTCAGGTGGGCGACACCTGGGAGATCAAACGCCTGGTTCTGGCTGAGCCCGACGCCGACGCAGACGCCGGTGGATTGGTGCCCGACGCCCGGTCCGACGTTCACGCCCACGCCGACGACGGTTGCAACGGTTGTGTTGCCGCCTGGGTACTATCCTGGTACTCCGACTCCGACTACGCCGACGCCTGGGATTGGTGACATCGACATCGTGGAGGGGACGGAGACGCCGAGGGCTGCGCTGACGGCGATGAGGGTTGAAGCTGATCCTTGGGGGACACCCGTAGCGGAGCCGCTGTTCGGGTGGGACCTGGAGCCGCTGAGGGACGTGTCGTATGTGGGGCAGGTGCTGATGCGGTTCACCGTGCCGACCGTGTTCAATCCACCGGTTGAGGTTTGCTTCTACC
The DNA here is from genome assembly GCA_021159845.1 of Anaerolineae bacterium. GTDB lineage: Bacteria > Chloroflexota > Anaerolineae > DUEN01 > DUEN01 > JAGHDS01. The sequence continues at coordinate 5,611 of JAGHDS010000012.1, read as the reverse complement.
AGATGCAGAAGGATGAGTGGGTAGATATTGGGGCGACGTGGCGGTATGCCAACGTGCTTGAGGCTACGCCGACGCCGTGGGCCACGCCTGGGATGATGCCCGGCCAGGATTATTACGTGTCGCCGGAGGTGTGTGTGGAGATCACTGCGGCAGGGACGTACACGGTGGATGTAACATCCCTGATCCAGCCGTATGTAGCTCCGACGCCGGAGGGCGGGCATAGCATTATGGGGAGGACGCCCTGATTGCGGCAAAAAGATTTGAGGAATCTATATCCCGGGAATATCCGGGAATATCCCGGAATATCCCGAAATATCCCGGAATGCCCTGGTGAAGGGGGATGAGGTGTTGATGAAAGCAAAAAGATTTGCTCTGATGGGACTGGTCTTTGTTATCTTGGGCGGCCTTGCTGTGATTGTATGGGCCTATGCCGACTTCTACAACACGTTCCGGGTTCATGATCCTTTTGACCAGACCGACCCCACGTGTGACTATGACGCCAGGGCCTCGCTGGACATGGACGACTGGTGGGCCTGGAAGTTGCAGGCGGATGCTGATTGGCGCATTGATGGGATGGAGTTATACCTGTCGTATGAGGACGCGGGAGGCGGCGCGCCGACCGAGCCGATCACGCTAGGGATATACACGACCTCACTACCGTTCTGGAGCGGGCCGCCGATCGCTACAGGGACGATAGGGCCGGGCGGGATCCCGGCGTATTCTTACCACAATGCCCAGACGTTTACCATCACGCTGAGTTCGCCTGTGACACTGACCAGCGGGATGACTTTCTGGCTGGCGCTCTCGACGGACCAGGACTGGAACGATGCTTATTATGATCTCTACCTGTCTCCGGGGAGTGACTTTGGGTGCTCGGCTTCTCGGCCGACGTGGCTGATTGAGCAGGATGACTGCTACCCTGGGGACACGTGTTACACGAATGCGACGGATGGGGGCGACATCATGCCGTTTGCGGTGGTTGGGGCCGAGGCTGGTGGCACGCCGACATCAACGCCGACATCAACGCCCACACCAACGCCGACGGTAAAAGCGACCAGCACGCCGCAGGCCACGCCCACACCGGTACGGTACACGCAGATCTACGCGGCAGAGGTGGCAACGCCGGAGTTACGGCCGGTATTGATCGTGCATTACAACCCGTAGTGAGGTGCGCTATGGATGATGTGTACTGCCCCGATCATCTGAAGAGGCATCGCGAGGTATATGAGAGGCACCTGGCTGGTGAAACCTATGTGGACATAGCCAGGGACATGGGGATCTCGCCAGCAAGGGCGCGCCAGCTTGCGCTGAGATGGAAGCGTCATGTTAAGATGTGGCATGAGTTTAGACGGTATCGTGAGATTCAGATGGGGCAGAAGCAGGGAGAGGCGACTGAGTTCGAGTTCCGGCTTGATGATGGGAGGGCAGCCCACTGCTGGCGTGTTGGGCAGGTTGACTGTAAAGGTGCTGTATTCGAGGCCGGTCTGGTTAGTGGGATTGCCCCGGAGGATTGCTATATTCGCATTGAACGTGGCGGTGAGCAGGTGTCTACGATCTTCATGCGTTATGATGAGCTTCAGGCTCTGCTTTATGTTGGCAGTGCTGCCATGTTTTCGTTGCTGGTGGGAGAGCGCCTGCGCAGGGCTCGTAGTAGGTATAGGTAATAGGTGTAGTAGGTAGAGATGCATCGTATCTGAGAACGTGGAACCGAAGAGGATATCAGCTTGCAGTATGTGGCCCATGTAGATATAATGTGACCACAAGAGGTGATAGCGTCCGATAGATGGCGGGGGATGGAGGCTATGGAAGAAACAGCGGTGAGCATTCGCGAGCTGAAAGCACGCTTGAGTCGGTATATGCGGCAGGTGAAGGCCGGCGGCACCGTGGTGATTACAGAGCGCGGCAAGCCCGTCGCTCGAATCGTTCCCATGCGGCCCTCGAGAGAAGAGCGTGTGCAAGATCTCGTCCAGGCCGGCCTGGTCTCCTGGAGCGGGCGGAGGTTGGACCCATTGGCTCCAGTAGCTGAGACGAAGGGTGATCGCACTATCGCCGAGATGCTTCTGGAAGATCGGGAATGATCCTCTATCTCGATGCCAGCGCGCTGGTGAAGCGCTATGTGGCTGAGCCGGGCTCGCCGGAGGTGAACGAGATTATATCCACAATTGCAGTGGTGGGGACTGCTCTCGTTACCCGGGCCGAGGTCGGGGCCGCCCTGGCCAAGGGTGTGCGCCTCGGGGCATTGAACCAAGAAGAGGCAATGGCTGCATTGCATACCTTTCGGGACGAGTGGTCGGACCTCGTGCGGATTCAGGTCACGGAGGCGGTGATCGCCCGTGCAGAGATGCTGGCCTGGGAACAATCGCTGCGGGGATATGATGCTGTCCATCTGGCGGCGGCGTCAATCTGGCAGGATGCGATGAGCGATCCTGTCATCATGGCCACGTTTGATCGGCATCTGTGGGTGGCTGCGAGGCGGATTGGTCTGATCCCATTCCCAGAGGATCTATCGGATTTCCTGAAAGCTCCGTAATCTCTGTAAGGTTGTTGTCCTCTCCTATTCCTCTCAGGTTCAAAGGGCTCTTCTGTGTCATGATCCCTGTTTCCTGGGTCGTCAGGCGCAGGATGACTTGACATACTGCGAACGTATGTGCTAAACTTGGGCAAGTCGAGATGTGCCTGCCGGCATTCCTCTCACATCGACGGTCCTTAGCTTCATAGATCGTTTCCGGCTCAAGGGGCCGGGGTTCAGGTACTGGAGACGGTTGCGGCCGTCGACGAGTGCTGGCAGGCAGCCTGGACCCCGGTCCCTTGTGTGTCCTGGAGAGATGACATGCGGCTGCATATGATGTCCCTCTCAGCGATGGGAACTCGCCGAGTAACGCTTTATTTCGTCTCCAACGGCGGATGGCATGCGCTGCTGACCGTGCGGCGTCGCAGTCTCGCGGGGCGCTTGTTGATGTAGTTGGCGAGGTGGTTATGAGTAGAAGGCGCGAGGTCGGGGCTACCCTGTATCAGACGGCTGGGGAGATGGGCCAACCTGCGATGACGCCGGTGGGCCTGGCCGTGGCGTTGAAGGTCGTCGGTATGCTCTTGCCACCCGTCGTGATCGTGATCGCCATCGTGCTGAGCGGCGCCATGCGGTTCCAGACGGCCGTTTTGTTGGTGCCTGCGTGGGTGGTGTTGTATATGTTTGCGTCGTCGCCGCAGCTTGTGCAGATGCTGGATCACTTCATGCTCTATCGGATCCGAGTGAAGGAGATCGAGGCACGGCGGCAGGCGGACATAGCGCAGATCTCTATGCAGGAGAAGGTGAGCCTGGCGCAGACGCAGGTGGCCATAGAGCGGCAGGAGGTAGCGAAAAGGGCGCTGGTGGCCTCGGCCACGTCGGCGTTGGATGGCGGGGCGCTATGGGATGCGGTGGAGCAACGGTTGATCGATGCCGTGCTCAAGGCGTATCGCCTGGCCGACGAGGAGGGGTGGATCCCCAATAATCGGGAGTGTCCCTTCGGGCGAAGGTCACTGGGCGGCGCGTATGCGGAGATCGCCTATCGCTTGGCGAACCCCGGCGAGAAGTTCGGGATCACGGGGACGGCGCCGGTGGCTACGTACGACGAGGTGAGCAAACGGTGGCAGTTGAATCTGGAGGACTATCCGGATCCCGCCCAGGCGCTGCAGGCGCTGGTAGGACGAAGATGGCTGGCCGAGTAATAATGTGGTAAACTGTTATCGGCGAGGTTCCAATCCATCAGAACGCTTCAAGGAGTGAGTGTTGGCTAGCGAGCAATCGGCTGGTCGCCGACAAGCCTTCATATGGCAGAAGGCAAAACAGAATCGGTTGGATCCGGTGGGGCGAAAGGTACTGTGGTCACGTCACGCAATTACCAAACTGGTTGTGGAGGGATTGTCTCGTCAGGGAGTCGAACAAGCTTTGATCTCTTGTGAGGTCATCGAGACATATCCCGCTCATACACGCCCGTTGCCTGATTGTCTTGTACTGGGATGGTTGGCAGAAGGACAGCCCATTCACGCGGTCATCGCCATCGATGAAACAAATGACCGTATCTTCGTGATCACCGTTTACCGTCCTGATCCAAGGAGATGGGAAGATGATTACCGAACCAGGAAAGAATAAGCGCTGCCCGCTGTGTGGTGGTCAGTTGCGGGAGAGGAGGGCTACTCTGCCCTTCGTGGTGAAGGGTACCGTGGTTATTGTAAAAGGGGCTCTTGCGGAAGTATGCGATGATTGCGGAGAGGCGTTCCTAAGCGGTAAGGTCACGGATGATATCACCGCACTGCTCCAGGATGCTGTAAACCGTGACGTAGAGCTAGCAGTCGTAACGCTATCACAGGTTCCTTCTCCGGCCTGAGGGAGTAGGTGGGTGGCAACCACCTACATCGCTCGGGAAAGATGAAACCACGAACTGGCGGCGGTTGAACCTGGAGGACTATTCAGACCCGGCGGCGGCGCTGCAGGCGCTGGTGGGGAGGAGGTGGCTGGCAAGAGGATCCCGTCTATGATCGATAGACGTCTTTCCTATGCTTCACCTTCAGGATGGTCACGGTCCGGTTCTCGTCATCCACGTCGTAGATTACCCGGTAGTCGCCTATTCGGATCCTGTACGTTTTGGGGTCGCCGCGTAATTTCACGCAACCCTTTGGACGCGGTTCATCGGCCAGAGCAAGAATCCGTGATCGAACCCTTTCTTGTGCACTGCGGGCAATCTGGCGCCATTGTTTCTCCGCTGTGTCGGTAATCCTAAGCCGGTACGTCATTCAGCTCAGCCTCGATCTCTGCCCAGTCCTTCACCGGTTCCTCGCCGGCCTCGATCTGTCTTTTGATCTCGATAGCGTCCAGGCTGTCTTCCAGAAATTCAAGTCTCTCGATCAATTCCTCCCACTGCTGGGGGCTCACTAGTACAGCGAACGCCTCACCATGCTGCGTCAGCACGACGGGCCGCTCTTTCATCTGAGCGATTACGTCTTGTTGTCGTTTGCGCATGGCCGATATGGGCATGATAGCAGGTAAGTGCATAAGCGTTTTTCCTCCTTTTGCCTCTAGGTAGCCTTTTAGGGTCCTTTTATTGCTACTCCATCCTACCTCATTTACGTTTGGCCGTCAAATGTGCTATGAAGTGTTTGGAAGATTATGCGAGGTGTTACTGTCTTGCTTTCCGGGCGAGGTGGTGGGGTGGGTGGAAACCACCTCCACCACCTAGGACGGGGGTGACTGACAGAGGAAAGGGTAACCTACGCGAGTAGGGTAGTGTGATCGAGTCGAGCTGGTCGCTCTCCTGCGTTGAAGCCGTTATGACAAGGTGGACCCCGTCCCGGCAACATCTGGTTCGTCATGATGGATCCGATGCCCCTATGTTTCATGACTGCGCCGGTACTCATTGACCTCTCGACGGACAACGAACAGAAGCGGTGATCACCCGCAAGTCCAGAGTGCAGGGTCAGACGACAGTAGTGCCATGGCCTTCCTGTCTATTCAGCATCGCCGTGAACAGAGAAGTGGGTAACACACCGCAATAGTAACTGTTCCGTAAATAGAACACATCAGGCCGAAATCGCCAAAGAATGGAGTTGCCCTGGATACCCAGGCATACGACTT
>JAGHDS010000499.1 GCA_021159845.1 Anaerolineae bacterium | reverse complement strand
GTCAAGCAATTTATCCATGAGGTGGACCAGCCTCATGCGGTAGCGCTGGAATGGGCTGTACCACTCTCGATCCCAATGCGTGTGAGGCACGATGTGCACTGTATACTCAGACATTGCAGAGCTCCTTCCATCTTCCCTTAAGGACGAGTGTTGATGACGGGTAAGCGGGTTCCAAAACGCAGAATGGGGCGTGCCCTCGATCGGAGGGCACGCCCCTGTTTGAGCTGAGATTGGTTACCCTTTGATCCCCGTCAGTGTAATCCCTTGGATGAAGGTACGTTGGGTAAAGAAGAAAAGGATGATGATTGGGATAGTCAGAGTTAGAGATGCAGCCATCAACAACTGCCATTCCGTGCCATGTTCTAGGCGGAAGTAGGAAAGGCCTAGCGAGATCGTGTATTTCTTCTGATCCTGGAGGTAGATCAGGGGGCCCAAGAAGTCTCTCCAGCGGCCCAGGAACTCAAATAGGGCTACCGTAGCCAGTGCCGGTTTAGCCAATGGTAAGACGATTTGGAGATAGGATCGAAGCTCGCTGGCGCCGTCGATGCGCGCCGCGTCCGAGAGTTCTTGCGGAATGGTCATGAAGAACTGTCGCAAGAGAAAGATGTAGAAAGCTCCGCCGAACCAGGCTGGGACGATCAGCGGCAGGAAGGTATTGATCCAGCCCAGATTCTTGAAGACGATGAAGAGAGGGATCATGGTCACATGGTAAGGCAGCATCATCGTGGCCACCGTAATACCGAAGAGAATATCGCGGCCCGGCCAGTGGATGCGTGCCAGGCTATAGGCTACCAGCGAGCTGGAGATCACGATGCCGATCACGCCGAATACGGCGATGATAAGGGTGTTCTTCAGGAACAGCCAGAAAGGAAAGAACTGGATTGCTTTTGGAAAGTTATCCCACGCGATGGGGTGGGGAATCCATACAGGGGGCCAGGCCATCACCTGTTGGTCGGTTTTCAGTGCTGTGGATAGCATCCAGAAGAATGGAATCATGTAAACTATGGAGAGAGGTAATAGCAAGAGGTGTCCGAACAGCTCGCGAGTAAGCTTGCGAATGCGTTGGCGGCGAGCCCGTTTTGTGGCTGTAGCTATATAGGACACCCGAGATGCCATCGTTTCCCCGTCCATGCAATGCCTCCTTACATGCAGATAGTCCTCGGTGCTTCCTAAAAAGATGAATCTGATGGAAATTACTCGCCGCCGTAATACACCCAGCGTGCCGAGGAACGGAAGAGCGCATAGGCGCTCACCACAGCTACGATGAACAGCACCCATGCCATGGCGGACGCGTATCCCATCTTATAAAGGACAAAAGCATTTTGGTATAAGTACATAGCGTAGAACATCAGCGATAGGGCCGGACGTCCATCGCCGGTGGTGATGACATAAGGCGTGGTGAAATACTGGAAGGCTCCGATGAGGCCGATGATCAGGTTGAAGAGGATGACGGGGGTGATCATAGGGATGGTCACATGGATAGTCTTTTGCCAAACGTTTGCCCCATCTACCTCAGCCGCGTCATATAACTCCTGAGGAACGTCCTGGAGCCCTGCCAGATAAATCACCACCGCTTGTCCCACTCCCCAGAGGGATATGATAATCACCGAGGGTTTGGACCAGGCCGGGTCTGTCAACCATCCTGGTCCGACGACGTGGAAGAGCTTCCAAAGTAGCACATTTGCGATACCTAACTGAGCGTTGAAAACCCAGAGCCACAAAACGCCAAGAGCCACATCCGGGACCAGCACGGGCAAGAAATAGATCGTCCGATAGATGGACATCCCCTTTACTTTCATATTCAACAGCAATGCCAGTCCTACGCCAAAAATAATCCCCAGAGGCAAAGCGAATACGGAGAAGTAAAGCGTGTTATAAACGCTCTTGTAAAACTTTTCGTCATTTGTGAAGAGCTTGATGTAGTTCTGCAACCCTGTCCACTTGGGGGCTTGCAGAATGCTGTATTCCGTGAAGCTGTAATACAATGACATGACGATGGGGTAGGCGTAGAAAGCCAGTAGCCCGATGATCCACGGCGCGGCAAACAGGAGACCGTTAACCGTATTGCGCCGCCGTTGCGTGCTTAACAAAACACGTACATTGAGACCCATGTCGCTTCAGCCCCTCTTTTTAGACATCAGGGGGGGACACCGTCCCCCCCTGATCGTGGTGATCAAAATCCCCATCACTCCAGATATTTCTTCATCTCTTCGTTTGCTCGCTTGGTCACATCATCCAGCGCCTCCTGTGGTGTCTTCTGCAGGTGGATGATCAGATCGCGAGCCTCTGCGAGGGCCGTCCACAGGAATTGCCCGATGGGCAACGGCGGTCGGGTGTCCGCGATGGGCAGCAAGTCCATAAAGACCGCGTGCCACTTGTTCTTCCGGAAGCGAGGATCCTTCGCGGATTCGACTCGGGTTGGGATGTGGGATGTCTCGAGGCAGAACTTCAGCATGTTGTCTACGTTGGTGAAGAAGCTAATGAAATCCCACCCTTCCTGGACATGCTTGGCACCGCGTGGGATCACCAGTGACCAGCCACCCGCCCAGGTGGCGACGCGCCCGCCGTCCTTCGGGTAAGGCATGGGGATAACCATGTACTCCATGTCAGGCGCATAGCGTTCCTGTAGCGAGGTAATACGCCAGTCACCATCATAGTCCATCGCCACCTGGCCCATAATGAAGGGGTCTTGGGCTTGTTGACCGAATGCTTGTGAGAAGGAATCGATCGTCGAGATGTCATACTTCTTAGCGTAGGAGGCCATCCAATCACAGGCAGCGACAATCCGAGGATCATTCGCCGTGACCTGCTGCTTCTCATCGTCGAAGAATTTGCCGTTCCAGGTGAAGCCGTAGGAGTAGATCCAACCCTGATGCAGCCACGGGATGAACCCTGCTATCTTCAGCCGAGGACCTTCTTTCTCGTACAGCGCCTCGGCCCACTGGTCAAACTCGTCAATGTATTTGGGCGGGTTGTCCACATCCAGACCAGCTTCCTTGGCCTTCGCCACATTGATGTACACTGCCCGATCGTCAGTATCATGTGGCAGCGCCCAAAGGCGATTCTTCCAACCTGATGCCTCCTTCCACGCGAAGGGGAAGTAATCCTCCTCCTTGATACCTGAGGCCTTGGCCAGATCGGTCAGGTCCGTCAGGGAATTCTCAGCAGCCCATGTTGGGACGATAAAGCGATCAAAGTAGGCTGTGTCGGGAGGCGTGCCCGCTGCGATGGCTGTCAGCAGAGCCTCAGACATCTGCGTCTGGCCGGTCGTGGGCTTGTAGATCATCTCGACGTGGACGTCTTTGCTCTGAGCGTTGTAGTCTTCAACGATCTTCTTCTTGCTTTCGCCCCAGGCGCTCTGAGGCGTGCTCGGATCCCAGAACTCGATCGTCAGTTTCTTTTCCTCAGCCGGCTTCGCCGCCTCTTCCTTCTCAGCCGGCGCTGCCGGCGCCGCGCCCGGTGTGGCTGGAGCACAGGCCGCTAACAATGACATCCCGGTGACCGCCGCGCTCGCTCGGAGGAAATCACGACGCGAGAGCTTCTTACCTAGGAGCTTAGACATGGTACATCCCTCCTTTTTAGGGGAAACACGGAAATCTGTACGACCAACTTGGCCTGACCATCCAGAAAGCCTGTCACTCTGTCGCATGAAGACATGACCTCCATCAACAGACCGTGCATTTATCAGCGACAGATGTATGTTTGAGCCGTACCCTCTTATGGCAATTGTGCCGTAACCGGCTTTGTCGCGCCTCCTGGCGGCCACTGGTTGAGACTACAATGAGAGGACGTTGAGGTACGCAACCGAAGTCACTAAAAGTTTACCACCCAGTCCCGCAAAAGTCAAGTGTCTGTGCGCCAGTAACTGTTCACCGTTAGGGTAAAGGGATTTAGGGAGGTACGGGGGCAGGGGCAGCAGCGGGGTGTTGCAAAGCGGAGAGGCATTCCAAGAAGGGATTGAGATTGCGAGCGGCCCACGTGTGAAACATGGTGGCTAGCCTCATACGAGTCTGCGTGCCCCGGCCGCTACGGGTACCGCCGCTGATCTTGCGCAGGACCACCAACGGTCGCAGGCTCCGTTCCGCCAGATTGTTGTCCGCAGGCATCCCCGGCACCAACACGAACTGGAAGAGCTCATCCTGATGCCGCAACAACCGCTTGGCCAATGTGCGACACGGATGATCCTTCACCTGTGCGTACTGCTCCCCCAGCTCGCAGGACCGTCGGTACAGTGACTCGTATTGCCGACGCCGCTCCTCCTGACTCGGCTCCACATGGGCCTCCAGCCATCCCTGCGCCTCATCATATAACGCTCGCACCCCCTTCGCCCACCCCTGCACCGCCTCATTCCCTGCATGTTCCTCTTTCAGCTGATGCAGATCACGCAGCAGGTGCACCCAACATCGCTGATGAAGCCCAGGAAGCAGATTGTAGGCCGCATAGAAATCCGTCACCAGGCATCCCCGAAAGGGGACCCCTAAGATCTGCTTCGCCACCAAATGACTGCGGCTGAAGGCAAACTCAAAATAGCGCACGGCCTCAGCCCCATCCGTCACAAACGCCCACACATACCCATTCCGCCCATCCTCTCGCCACCCCGTCTCATCCCCATGCACTACCGCACTCCTCCGTACCACCCCCTTCACCGCCGCCACCTGCGGCCGCAATTGCTCCCCCACCGCATGGCCTAACGCCACCACCTCTCCCGCACTCAACCGCAACCCGTGCAGCGTCTCCAAGTAGCTCTGCACCTTCCGTACCGGTAGCCCCATCGTCGTCCGTAGATAGCTCACCAAACTCGCTACCCGTACCCCGATCCGCCCCTGCCCAATCACCTCCCCCCTCAAATCCAACCTCGGACTGTGCCATCTCCCACACCGCGGACACCATCGCTTGATCACCTGGTGTTCCACCACTTCCACCGGCTGCGGCTCCGGAATCTCGATCACCTCTCGTGTGTAATCAATACTCTCCCCTCTCAACCGATACCCACACTCCGGACACCGCTCCAACGCATGCCGCTCATATCGCGTCGGCTCCATCCGCTTCCGCGATGTATTGTGCTTCGCCGCCCGCTTCCGCCGTGGCCTCTTCTCCTTCTCCCCACGATTCGCCTTTACAAAGGAGGGCGGCTTCCTCTTCCCACGCTCTAACTCCGCAATCCGGGCCAGTGCTTCCTCCAATCGCTCCTGCAATGCCGCATTCGCTTGCTCCAGTGCGCTCACTTCCTCACGCAGCCGCTCGTTCTCCTCGATTATGGCCCTGATCTCTTCGGCTCTCATGCCCCTACCATAACACACTAGGAGATTTCTGAACAATTACGGTGTTCGAGCGCATTTCAAGAGTGCACGGACGGACACAGAAACCCGGCTTCCCGGAGAAGTCGGGTTTCTTCTTACTGAGCAACATTGACACCCCATGCTGATTACGTTACGATGAACCGTGGCGAACACATGGCGAAGCGGCCGCCGTTGACTTCGGCGATTGGAGCGGCCACTCCGCCTGGGTGCCTATGATCTTGCGAGAGTGAGGACCCTGATGGAAACAAGCGAGCGTATCCTGCAAGAGCAGATCTGCGAGATCGGAGAGCGGGCAGTGCGCTACGGCCTGGTGAAGGCGATCAGCGGGAACATCAGCGCCCGGTTGCCCGGCTCCGACCGATTCTGGATCACGGCTACGGGCACAGCGTTGGACGCGTTGACGCCTGCCGACCTGGTATGCCTGAACATGGACGGCCGGGTGTGTGGCGGGGAGCGCCCACCATCCAGCGAATACCAGCTCCACCTGGCCATCTACCGCAGACGGCCGGAGATCAACGCGATCGTGCACCTGCACCCGCCGCTGGCGACCGTCGTGGGCACCGCGCTGGGCGAGGTTCGCCCGGTAACCTTCGAGGGCAATTACTTCCTGGGCGATG
>JAGHDS010000483.1 GCA_021159845.1 Anaerolineae bacterium | reverse complement strand
GCGCGTGCTTGGGCACGATGAATACCGCGTGGCTTCCGGCGTGTGCTCAGATCGGCGTTACTTCGGGATGGCCCTGGGATGTCGACCGGAGGAGGTCTCCTTCCGCATGGCCGAAGCGCTATCCGCGCCTCAGACACCACCGGTCATCCAGGATGCGCCCTGCCGCGAGGTGGTCGAGGAAGATGTCGATCTGGAGCGCATTCCATTCCTCCCGCATTGGGAGGGAGACGCCGGACCGTATGCCACAGCTGCGGTGATGTTCGTGAATGATCCCGACACCGGTCCCAACGCGGCGTTCCATCGCCTGCTACGGCTGGATAAGCGACACTTGGTGGCACGCGTGGTGGAAGGAAGGGGCACCGCAACAGCCTGGCATAAGGCATTGGGCGACTTACCCGTCGCGATCTGCATAGGGCTTCCTTTGCACGTGCTGTTGGCTGCGGCCATGTCCCCACCGCCGGGCGTCAATGAGATGCACATCGCCCAGGCGCTGGCACCCACGCCCTTGGTCCCTTGCGATACGGTCCCCGTGCAGGTCCCCGCCGCTGCCGAGATCGTCCTGGAGGGGCGCATGACAAAGCGTATGGCGCCGGAGGGACCGTTCATGGACCTGACGGGCACATGGGATCTCACCCGCCCCCAGCCGGTGATCGAGATCGATCGGATCACCCACCGCCGCGATCCCATCTACCAGGCGTTACTGCCAGGCCGGCTCGAGCACAAAATGCTCATGGGGATGCCCCGGGAGCCAACCATCTTCGCCGCGGTGAGCGAGGTCTGCGAGTGCTTGAATGTGCATGTGACCCCAGGAGGCGCTTCGTGGCTTCACGCTGTGGTGCAGATACGCAAACGCAGATCGGACGACGGCCGACGCGCGGCTGAAGCGGCTTTCCGAGGTCACAGCTCGCTGAAACACGTGTGGGTCGTCGACGAGGATGTGAATATCTTCGACCCCGGCGATGTGGAGTGGGCGATGGCGACCCGATTCCAGGCGGACCGGGACCTGCTGATCTGGAGTGACCAGCCGTCCAGCTCGCTGGACCCGTCAGCCGTCCATGTGCCCGGGGAGAAATCGCGAACAGCCAAGATGGGGTTGGATTGCACGATCCCGTGGGACACGCCCGATGGCCCCAGCGATCCGGCCGCGTTCCGGCGCGTCCCTGTGCCCCGGATCGACCCTCGCCCTTATCTGGAAGAATAAAACTGCGCGGCCTTGCAGAAGACGAGTGAGGAGTCCATGAGTCCACGACATCGCTCGCGTCCCACTGTGGGGGATGCCCAAAATACGGGGCTATTACGCACCTTTATCGCTATCGAGCTGGATGAGACGGCACGCATTGCCTTGGGCGCGGTACAGGATGAGCTGAAACGGCGCGTTCCCAAGGGGACCGTACGCTGGGTCAACCCGGCCAGTATTCATCTGACGCTAAAATTCCTGGGAGATACGCCGCGAGCACGGCTGCCAGAGATTGAAGAGGCCCTACAAGAAGCCTGTTCCGCGTTCACTGCCCTGGACATGGCGATTGAGGGACGGGGGTGTTTCCCAAACTTCCGACGCCCCAACGTGATCTGGATAGCGGTGCGAGACCCGGGGAACGCTCTGGCACAGCTCCAGGAAGCCGTAGAAGCGCATATCGCGCCGCTGGGTTGGCCGAAAGAAGCACGGCCCTTCCGCCCCCACCTCACGCTAGGGCGTGTGGATCGCCGCGCATCCTCCAGGGACCGGGCAGCCATCGGCGCCATAGTGGAGGCATTAGAGGTCGAGCAGATCGCTACCGTTCACGTGACGAGCGTCAGCCTGATGCGTAGCGATCTACGGCCTACCGGCGCGGTGTATACCCGGCTGTTCTCAGCCGCGCTGCAAGCTGAACCGTCGATGTAAAGCCACGGCGCGCTCATCATTCCGCTTCCAGCGAACCCGGCTCCTGCGCCGGGGATACATCGTCCGCGAGGCCGGAGCGCCCCCCCTGCCAGATGCGGGCCAGCGCGGCGACGACGGCGAACCCTATCGTGGCGGCGAGGAATGGGACCAGAATGACAGCGGCTAGACCCACGAGCTGCGCCACGAATTGGCCGGGCCAGTCGGGTTGCATGGAAGGCGCGGCCCACAGCCCGGTAACGCCTTGCCCGGCCGTGTTCAGATAGCGCTCGGCGCCGATTCCGTTCCATCCACGCCCGGCCAGCCCATCAGCGAAGAGCCCGACGGATAGCACCCCCCACGCAGCCCCCACGCCGTGGGTTGCGATCGCAGCGGTGGGGTCGTCCAGGCGCAGGACGTGATCGACGAAGTAAGTCGTCAACGGGGTCAGCAGCCCGGCAGTGGCCCCCACGAGCAGCGCAGCCCAGGGCGGGATAAACGGACCAGATGCCAGGATGGCAATCGCGCCAGCCGCGACGCCGCGTGCGGTCATCAGCGCATCGTGACGGCCGGCGACAAGCCATGTATACGTCATGGGGACGAGCGCCCCACCTGCAGCAGCTAACAGACCGTTGAGGGCACCACGAATCGGAGCGGTGGTCGATAAGGGCAACAACGGGTTGGCGTAGCTCCATCCCAGGCTGCCCACGATGATCAATATCGCGCCCAACGCGCCGAGCAGGGGAAGATGAGCGGGGGGCAGATCGGCTGACGCGGGTCCTTCACCCTCACTGCGGCGGGGGAAGAAAACCAGGATGCCTGCGATGGCGACGGCCGCGCCGAGGATGTGCACGCCAGCTGCCCCACCGAAATCGACCAATCCGTGTCCCAGCCCAAGGGTCTTGCCCAGGTTGGACAGCCATCCACCGCCCCAGATCCAGTTGCCAATTAGAGGGTACAAAATGGCGCCCATAATCAGCCCACCGGCGGAGGAGGCCAGCGTGGGAGCGCGGCCGCGCAGGCTGAGCAGGGGAATCAGGACGGCGGTCGCAACCCAGGGAAGTTGGGCGAAGAAGAGAGCGTATGCGGCGGGAGTGGCCGCTTCGCGAAGCAAGCCCCAACCGCGAAGCCCTACCATCCCCCAATTGGGGCCCCAATCCGGTCCTAGCGCCGACCATTCCCAGACCAGGCCGTCCAATCCAGGCTGGCTACTGATTAAGCCCACACCGCCAAACTGAATGCCAAAGCCCACGGCCCAATATCCCAGAGCAGCCAGACCAACGGCGGCAAGCCCTGTCAGCGCAACCCCACGCGCTTGAGCAGGCGCCATACCACCAGCCGCGAGGAGCACGAATCCGATGGGAACAAGCCATGCCAGGCTACCGGCGATCAGCGGCCAGAGAGATAAGGTAACTTCCACCGGCTGATTGGATTCAGCCGCTACCATGCCGACGAAGAGGAACGTCAGCAAGATGGCGCCAGCGGCTGCTTGGGCGATTGGACGTTCGGTCATGATGGCGCGTTAGCTCCTGTGTAGGATGCGCAAATTGTACCAGAATCGCATGGAACGGACAAAAGACATAAACCCTCGCTTCCTGGCCGATGCCATGTTGGGAAGCCTCGCTCGCTGGCTTCGGCTTCTGGGATGTGATACGGCGTTAGCTCCCAGCGAGGCCAGCGATCTCGAGCTGGTGCGTTGGGCCCGATCGGAGGATCGGGTGATTCTCACGCGGGATACAGAGCTAGCGCGACGTCGGGGTGTACGGGTCATCCATATCGAGAGCATGGACCTGAGCGAGCAACTGCGCCAGGTGGTCGCCCAATTCGAGATCAAACCGGAGCGTATAGGTACGCGCTGCCTGGCGTGCAATCAGCTTCTAGAGCCACTGACCCGTGAGGAGGCGCGCGGCCGGGTTCCCCCCTACGTATGGGAAACACACGAGCGATTTCGCCATTGTCCTGGTTGCGGCCGGGTTTACTGGGCAGGTACACATTGGAACCGCATGAGAGTTCGACTCGTCGCCATGTTGGGTCCAGAGTGGGATGCATCCCCGAAGGTATGACCTATCCAATCGCGTGAGCTGATGCTGCCCTTCCAGATGGAATTCCCCTTCTCCCCAAATAACCACCAAACAACATGCACATTTCCAGGCCATGATGCGCGAAATTGGCTTTCTGTTTTGACAGCCCCCAGGGCGTGCAGTATAATGC
>JAGHDS010000210.1 GCA_021159845.1 Anaerolineae bacterium | reverse complement strand
GTGGGAAGGGGAGCGGGCCTATGCGATGGATGGCAAGACGCTGCGAGGGAGCAAGTGGCGGGGAGGAGAGGCGGCGTTGCAGGTGTTAACCATGGCTGGGCAAGCGCTACGAGGGATAGTGGGGCAACGTCTGGTTGAGGGGCGAGACGAGCTGGAGGCGGCGCTGCAATTGCTGGAAGAGGTGCCCTTGGGAGGGAAGGTGGTGAGTGTCGATGCAGGGATCATGAAAGCGCCCTTTGCCCAGGGGGTGGTGGAAAAAGGAGGGCCTATATTGGGCTCATCAAGGACGATCAACCGCAATTGAAACAGGCGCTAGAGGAATGGATGATCTTCTATCGGGGAGAGGGGTCCTCATCCTTGCCGGATTGGCAAAAGGTGGATAAAGGACATGGGCGTCTGGAGCTGCGGCGGCTTTGGATAGTGCCCTGTGAAGCGGATATGCAGGCGTACCTGGAAGGGACCTTCGGCTGGCCCAAGGTGCAATGGTGTGGGTGGATAGAACGTCGGCGACGCCCGCTCTGGGCTTCTGAATGGACCGATGTGAAAGTCCACGTGTGGATGGCCGGCGGTGCATTCGAGTGGCCCTTGAGTGCCAAATTGGACTTTTGAAAAGCCCTACCCCTGCGAAAAACAGCTTGGCAGAGGGACTAGCGTGTGCTATAATAGTGCTGGTTGTTTTGGAGTCCGTTGTGGTGCCCACCTGCGGCACCCTGAGCCGTCTCCCAGGGACTACGTTATATCGTTCATGTCTGTTTGCTGTGTGCCCTGGGAGCTTTTGCAGAGTGCATGAAGGAGGTGCTACGCCGGGCCTGGTGGAGCCGGATGCCGCGGCGGGCGATATGCCGGTACCCTGTGTGGACACCAGCCCAGACCCCTGGTCCTTCTGTGAGATTCCCGCCGGTTTATCGTAAGACTTCATCGTGCGGATCGTGGAGAGCGGTTTTGGCGTATGCCCACGGCTGTGCATGTGATCAGTCGTGACCGAAGAGTTCGGTCTCCCGACTCGCGCCCTTTACAAGCTTGAGCCTGGTGTGTAAGGAGCTTATGAATGGCTAGCGTAACTTATGAACATGTCACGAAGCGCTTTGGTGACGTCATCGCGGTTAATGACCTGACCATTGAGATCGCGGATAAAGAGTTCTTGGTCTTCGT
Source organism: Anaerolineae bacterium (assembly GCA_021159845.1). GTDB lineage: Bacteria > Chloroflexota > Anaerolineae > DUEN01 > DUEN01 > JAGHDS01. Next base: position 2,358 of record JAGHDS010000210.1, on the reverse strand, counting down.
CGGCCCCTCGGGTTGTGGGAAGACGACATCCCTGCGCCTGTTGGCAGGCCTGGAGGAGGTCACCGAGGGCAACATTTACATCGGTGATCGGCTGGTGAACGATGTGGCGCCCAAGGATCGAGACATCGCTATGGTGTTCCAGTCTTACGCGCTCTACCCACACATGAGCGTGTATGACAACATGGCGTTCGGCCTGAAACTGCGCAAGACACCCAAGGCGGAGATCGACCGCCGTGTACGAGAGGCGGCGCAGATCTTGGGGATTGAGAACCTGCTCGATCGCAAGCCCAAGCAGCTATCCGGTGGTCAGCGACAGCGTGTGGCTGTGGGGCGTGCCATCGTGCGCGAGCCGCAAGTCTTCCTCTTCGACGAGCCGCTGTCCAACCTCGACGCCAAGCTGCGTGTCCAGACGCGTTCGGAGCTGGCCAAGCTGCACCATCGTTTGGCCACGACCTTCATCTACGTGACCCATGACCAGGTGGAGGCCATGACGATGGCCACCCGCATCGCTGTTTTGCGAGATGGCATCTTGCAGCAGCTGGATACGCCGCAACATCTATACGACACGCCGGGCAATGTCTTCGTCGCTGGCTTCATTGGCAGCCCTTCCATGAACTTCTTCGACGCTACGCTGGTTGAGGAGGATGGCAAGCTGTACGTTGATGGCGGTTCGTTCAAGCTGGAGGTTCCTCCTGACAAGGCTAAGATCTACATGAAGTATAAGGGGCAGGAGGTCATCTTCGGCATCCGGCCGGAGGATATTTACGCCAAGCCTTACGTTGCCCCCGGTATCTCCCAGGCTGATATGAAGGCCAAGATCGACGTGACCGAGCTGATGGGCAACGAGATCTTCCTCTACTGCCTGACCGGGAACAAGAGCTTCATCGCTCGTGTAGACCCGCGCACTCAGGCCCGGGCGGGCGACGAGGTCGAGCTGGCGGTGAATATGGACCGGATGCATCTGTTCGATTCCCGAACGGAGATTCGGCTGACCTGACCGTTCGTCGAGCGTACCAGCAAGCGAGGGGCTGGCCGTTGGGGCTGGCCCCTTGTTGCGTATAAAGCGATTGTGAAATCCGGGGGCGAGGTACTTTGGTGTAAGTTGTTCCTTGCTACTTGCTGTCGCGTGGTTGTCATCAACTATAGCGACTACTCGTAGAACATTCTGTTGCGAGGGAAGGGGATCATGGATTTCGAGCTGATCAAACAATTGGCACAGCCAAGCACATTACCCGATGGTGGGAAGATCGTTTTGGCAGTGATGGACGGCTTGGGTGGATTGCCCATCGAGCCAGGGGGGCCGACGGAACTGGAGGCTGCACGTACACCTAACCTGGACCAGCTGGCTCGTGAGGGTGCGACAGGGTTGAGCATCCCCGTCGCGCGGGGGATCTCCCCAGGCAGTGGACCAGGGCACCTGGGACTCTTTGGGTATGATCCGCTTCAATACGAGATCGGGCGTGGCGTCCTGGAGGCGCTGGGCATCGACTTCGATTTGCAACCGGATGATCTGGCCGCGCGTGGGAATTTCTGCACGGTGGATGAGCAGGGGAACATCGTGGATCGGCGGGCTGGCCGCATTCCCACCGAGGTTGGCGCACGACTTTGCGAGAAGCTGCAGAAGGAGACGGGTATCCCGGGCTACGAGATCTTCGTGCGTCCGGTCAAGGAATACCGCTTTGTGTTAGTAGTACGCGGCCCCGGGCTGGCTGATGGTCTGTCGGAGACGGATCCTCAGCGCACTGGGGTTCCGCCCTTGCCCATTAAGCCGCTCCGAGATGACCCGGCCACCGTGCGCACGGCTGAGTTACTGAACGACTGGCTGGAGCAGGCGCGTCGCGTGCTGGCTGACGAGCACCCGGCCAACTCGCTGAACCTGCGCGGCTTAGCCAAGGATCCGGGGATGCCGAAGTTCTCGGACATTTACAAGTTGAAGGCGGCGGCCATCGCCACCTACCCAATGTACCGAGGCGTTGCCCGACTTTGCGGCATGGAGGTTCTCCCGACGGGTGATTCAATGGCTTCCGAGGTGGATACCCTGGAGCAGCACTGGGGCGAGTATGATTTCTTCTTCATCCACTTCAAGTACACGGACAGTCGGGGCGAGGATGGCGATTTTGACGCCAAGGTCAAGGTTATTGAGGAAGTCGACGGCTACATGGCTCGCATTCGGGCGTTGAAGCCGTCTGTGCTCGTTGTCACGGGGGATCATTCGACGCCCGCGTTGTTGAAATCTCATTCCTGGCACCCGGTGCCGTTGCTCATATGGGGGCCCACGGTACGGCCTGATGACATCTCCACCTTCGGCGAGCGACCTTGTATGCATGGCGGTCTTGGCCACTTCCTGGCTCGGGAGAT
>JAGHDS010000137.1 GCA_021159845.1 Anaerolineae bacterium | reverse complement strand
TTACCCATGTGCGCGCTTCAAAGGCCAGGTCAAGGTATTGTCCCTCGGTCAAAAGGCGACACACCTCATCGAACACCCTCAACGCCTCCAACACGACTTCGGGCGCCACCCCCCGCTCGCTCAACCGCTCCAACGCCAGATGGGCCAGGGAGAACATCCCATCCCCCACATTGACCGCCTGAGGAACACCCCATAGTTTCCACACGGAGGGTCGATGTCGTCGCATGGGCGAGCCATCCTCGACGTCATCATGAATCAAGGAAAAATTATGCAGTAGTTCCAGTGCTACAGCAGCCGGCATGGCCTGCTCGACGGAGCCACCAACCGCCTCGGTCACCAACAGACAAAGCAACGGCCGTATGCGCTTCCCCGCGTCGGCGCGTGCCGGGCGGAACTCCGCGTCCACGAAGCCGAGGTGGTAAGCCATCATACCGTAATGAGCGCGCAACGCCGGATCGGGATACGCCAAAGCCTCCCGCAACGCCCGATCAATGAGCGGCAGCAACCGAGTTATCATCTCTTTCAACGCCACATCTCGCCTCCGTCCACACGCACCAGCCGTCCGGAATCGCGCAGCGCGGCCACATCGCCCGCTCCCGTACAGAACATCGCTACACGCAACTCCGACACCATCACATCGATCTCCTCGACGACCGCCTCCACCGAGCGAGCAGCCGCTCTGAGCAATGGCGCCGCCACTCCCACTGCGTCGGCCCCCAGCGCCAGGCACTTGGCCACATCAATGCCGGTTCGGATTCCACCCGACGCGATGACCGGAACTTCCGGCACGCTACGACGCACAGAGATCAACGCCTCCGCCGTCGGGATGCCCCAGTCGGCAAAAGCAGCCGCCAGCCGGCGCCTGGCCTCCGTGGACGCCCGATGCATCTCCACCTGGCTCCATGACGTTCCTCCAGCCCCGGCCACATCAACCGCCGCGACTCCCGCGTCCACCAGCCGGCGAGCCAGCTCCCCAGAAATACCCCACCCGACCTCTTTAACGACCACAGGCACAGAGAGCTTCTGACAGACGTCCTCAATCCTGGACAAAAGGCCCGTCCAATTCCAATTCCCATCAGGTTGCAACGCCTCCTGCAACGGATTCAGATGAAGGACGAGGGCATCCGCCTCGATCATCTCCACCGCCCGGCGGCAGTCGTCAACGGTATACCCATAGTTGAGCTGAATAACCCCCAGATTAGCCAGCAGCAGGATGTCCGGCGCCATATCCCTGACGCGAAAAGTGGAGGCCATGTCCGGGAGCTCCAACCCGGCGCGCTGAGAGCCCACGCCCATCGCCAGCCCACGAGCCTGGGCAGCATACGCCAGGTTGCGATTAATACGGGCAGCCTCGGCCGTCCCACCTGTCATGGAGGAGATCAACACGGGGACGCTCAGCCGCTTGCCCAACAAGGTGACCGAGGTATCTATCGTCTCCAGGTCTAGCTCCGGCAGCGCCACATGAACAAGCCGGTAACGCTCCAACCCGGTGGTCACGCGGGGGAACTGGACATCCTTCTCCAAGTTGATGCGGATATGATCTACCTTACGCTGTTCGTGCACGTTCATGGCTTTCAAGCCGCTTCCATGCTGAAAATCATGTCGTAACTTCCCATGCGGAGAGGTGTTTCCATGACTGGTTGGCTCAGGCTGCCACCGCCAGCATCTTACCCGCGCGAGGATGGCCTGTCAAACACCCCAACATGCTCCTTCAGAGCCACCTGGCAGGGCAAGCCCCACGGGGCATTCCACTCCGAAGCCCGTCAACGGCGGCTTGACACCATCAGACGGCGCGGTTAGAATGGCGGTCGTTGTGCCGACACACCAACTATGAATGAAAGGGGGACAGTCCATGAGTGTTTTCGAGCGCGTCAGAGACATTATCGTAGATCAACTGGGCGTGGAACCTGAACAGGTCACTATGGATGCCAGCTTCCGAGATGACCTCGAAGCCGACTCGCTCGACCTGGTCGAATTGATCATGGCCTTTGAGGAGGAGTTCGGCGGCGAGATATCCGACGAGGAAGCCCAGCAAATCACCACCGTGGGTGACGCCGTCAGGTACCTGGAAGAGCACAGCGCTGAATAGGCAACATCTAATCCAATCCACGCAGGATAGCGGATACCATCTGGTATCCGCTACTAATTTTCTACACCTCCCTCCTCCCATTACGAGGAACTGGAAACACGGATGGGAACAGGTAGCACATATCGGTCATCGGCAGGCATATCCGGCCCTGGCCTCACGGACAACCGTTGCCCTGTGCTCAGATCGTACCAGCCGACCTCCAGCTTGTACGCACCCGGCGGCGTCTCCGGCGGGACGACGAATCGGTACGTCTCCACGACCACTTCATCCAACAACCACTCATTCGTGGGATAGGAACCCCCGCGCGGCGGTTTGTCCCGCTGTCCCCATACACGGGATTCCGCCCCGTCCAACAGGTGAACGAAAGCCGTGTATCCGATGCGCATCCGGCCCAGGCGTTGCCAGTACAACGTGACTTCCAACTCCCGCCCGGGCTGCACCTCCGTCCGGGGGATGTCGAAACCGCGCAACGCGATGCGGTCGCCGAAGTTCACATCGGCCGGATACATCGGCTGACGGGGCAGGTGGAAGATATGATCAGGGGTCTCCCGCAGGATGACCGGCCGCTGGGGCGCGCTGGGGTCGCGTCGGTAGATGAGATATTCGATGGTCTGGCCTGCCCGATCGTAATCGACCAGCTCCCATCCCGGGATCGGACGGGCGTACATGAACTTGTCCGGCTCGTGGTAGAGGACCCAGTCCCGGAACACAGCCAGACGACGGGCGTACTGGCGGGGTGTGACGATCAGCCAATCAATTCGATGCGCGTCCATGTAGGCCAGCAGCTCCTC
>JAGHDS010000348.1 GCA_021159845.1 Anaerolineae bacterium | reverse complement strand
GCGTCATTGCGGCGATGATGTAGCTGAGGAAGGAGGGGACCATGTGGCGGATGATGATGCGCATCTCGCTGGAGCCGGCCAGGCGGGCGGCCATGACGAAGTCCTCCTCGCGCAGGGAGAGGAAGCGACCGCGGACGGTGCGGGCCAGCCAGGTCCAGCCAATCAAGGAGAGGATCACGGTGATGGCGAAGTACACCCGCACTGGTGGCCACTCCTTGGGCACAGCCGCGCTCAGCGCCAGCCATAGTGGGATCGTCGGGATGGAGCGCAGGAACTCGATGATACGCTGGATGACGGTGTCCAGGGTGCCTCCATAGTAACCGGAGATACCGCCGATGAGCACTCCCAGGATGAAGCTCACGAACACGCCGATAAGGCCGATCGTAGATGAGATGCGTGTCCCAGCCAGGATGCGGGATAGTAAATCTCGGCCGAGTCGATCGGCACCTAGGATGAAAACGACCTGGTCGTTGCTCTTCAGGCCGAAGAGGTGCACATCGGACTCGAAGATGCCCCATAGTTTGTACGGGTCCCCATGGACGAAGAAGTATAGAGGAAGCCGTTTGGATTTGTCGATGTCGAATACCAGACGCAAAGTCTCCGGGTCCCGTTTGGGCTTCAGCCCATAGACGAAGGGGCGCGAGTGGAATCCATCCTTATCGAAGAAATGGGGAATCTGGGGCGGTGCGTAGGCATATTTGACATCGTACCGATGTGGCTCGTAAGGGGCGAGGAACTCCCAAAAGAGCGCGATGATGTAGACGATAATAAGGATGGCAGTACTGACCATAGCCATCTTATGTTTACGGAACCGCCACCACATCAGTTGCCATTGTGAGGCAACGTAAATAACTTCTCCCTGTTCTGTCTCTCCGTTGTTCTCGGGGATGGGGAGTTCTTCTCTTTTTGACGTACTCACTCCCATGATCACTGTCCTCCAAAGCGAATACGGGGATCTAGCCAGGCCAGTAGGATGTCTGAGATCAACGTGCCGATCACTGTGAGCACGCTTAGCATCATGACGAATGTCGCAGCCAGGAACATGTCCTGGTTCATCAGAGCGCGCAGGAGCAATGGCCCTGTGGTGGGCAGGCCCAACACGACGGAGACGATTGTCGCGCCGGAGACGAGGCCGGGGAGCGCCCACCCTGCTGTGCTAATGAACGGGTTCAGTGCCACCCGCACCGGATATTTCAGGATGACCTTGGTCTCCGGTAGGCCCTTCGCTCGAGCGGTCTCCACGTAAGGCTTTTGGAGTTCATCCAGTAGGTTCGCCCGCATGGTGCGGATCATCCCAGCCGTACCGCTGGTGCCCAGGATGATGATGGGGACCCAGAGGTGCTTGATGAGGTCCCATACTTTGGCTATGCTCCAGGGTGCCGATTGGAACTGCCGGGAGAAAAGCCCACTGAGATTGACATTGAAGATCGAGAAGGCGAACCACAGGAGCACCAGGGCGAGCATGAAGTTGGGGATGCCGAGGCCGATAAACCCCAATGCTGTGAACACGTAGTCCGCCATGGAATACTGGTGCGTCGCTGAATAAACGCCTATGATGAAGCCAACAATCCAGGTGAAGATCAGGGTACTGGTGGTGATAATCAGCGTCAGCGTCAGCCGCTCCCAGATCAAATCCTTGACGGGCTTATTCCATTCGAATGAGATACCGAAATCGCCCTGCAGAATGCCCTTCATCCAATGTAGATATCGCAGATGGATCGGGAGATCAAGGCCGTATTGTTTTTTAAGGGCAGCCACCACATCCTGGTCAACGGTGTCGCCGCTGGCGGCGAGGTTTGCCACGTAGGCGGTCAGGTAATCGCCGGGTGGTAGCTCAATGATGATGAATGTTACGATAGAGATGCCGATGAGCGTTGGTATCAGCAGGATGATCCTACGTAGGATGTAAGAGAACATACATACCTCCTCAAGCGGAATTATGCCTGGCCCATTTTCCACCCACTAAATCGTGGGGACCGCTCGTGCTCGCGGATGTCGCGGAGAACGCCGAGCGGAATCCCGGTGAGGATGAGCCCTCCCTTGTGCGCTTCCTGGATCGTGCGTTGCAATGATTGCTCATAAGTGTTGGCGGGGATCAGTCCCCCATATGTGATGATGACCTTGTCTTGAAGGATCTCCCTGGCTTTATCATAGTTGACCAGACTCAGGTTTAATTCGACCCCTGTGGCCGGGAGCTTGGCGTATTCCTCCAGCAGGTGCTCACATGCGCCGCATGTGTGAATCAGACCACCGCCGAACTCCTCTAGCAACCGGCGATTGTAGGGAGCTACGAATTCCGCGAACAGTTCGGGGGAGAGGCTGACAGATCCGTCGTCGCTGAACACAATGAGCCCTTTACACTCAGCATGGACCATCGTGTCGAAGTGAATCTCGTCGGGCGAGAAGGACCATTTGGCAGCGCGATGTGATTCTTTCTGAAGCCGGATATGAGCTTCGGTAACGATGGAGAACATCTTGTGAACGGCTTCGGGATGGTCGAACATGTCTATGAACAGCTGGCTTGCGCCTCGGATCCAGTAGAGGTGATCCGTTGGCCCCAGCAGGATCCGGTTTCCGATCGTGACCTCTTCTGGTAGCACTTCTCGCAGCAGAGCGAGATCCTCCAGGTATTCCGGCACGAGGCCAGCCTGGGTGAAGTCCGGAATCTCCAGGGAATTGGCTTCTTCGATGTCGTGGATGATGGGCTCAGCCCAGTCTTGCCCATTCTCCATCAATCGGATCGGGCATCCGAAGGCGGAGGCTAATAGCGTTGTGTTGAAGTTTCTGACGACGCCTGCCAACCGGTCATACCCGTTCTGCAGATCTGCCATGATTCCCAACAGCTGTGGCTTTACGTTTTCGATCAGGTCGAAGCGCCGTTTGAGGGGATCCTGTGTGCCGTCCACTTGGCTCCATGCCGTCACCGGGGTGCGCTCCACCGGTTGAAAGTCCCAGGCCTGTTGTAAGAGGCGTCGATTATCCTCCAGCTTCTGGAGCATGGTTCCGTCTAGCCGGAAATCGATCTCTTTTAGCATCCGTTGGAGCCGTTCCCGCTTCGTGCGTGCGGTTGCTGTCATGTACACTCCCCATTAACGCGAGCAGGCGAATCAGACGCCTCCTCTGTGACTGCCCAGTAGGTAGGGGCGAAGCAACGCTTCGCCCCTACTTTTGCCGTTACCGGGAAGACTTCGGTTTACGACTTGATGAAATACTGCTCCGGCATCGTGGCCCCTGGCGTCAGCAGGTTCCAGTCGCTGACCGCCTTCTCGGGCACGTTGCGGAAGTTGTTCTTGACGATCACGACCTCGGGCGGTGCCGTGCAGATGCCGAGGACCCAGAGATTCTCCTTGTCGATCTCCAGGATCTGGTGGAAGAGCTCCTTCTGCTTCTCGACATCTGTGGTGACCTTGATCTGGTCGAAGAGGTCCTGCGTCTTCTTTAGCTCCGGCGGCGGCTCCTCGCCTTGCTTACCACCCGATACCCACCACTGGGCATAAGGTACAGCGAACAGAGACTCCTCGCTGAAGGGCAGGAACCAGCGTGGCCCGATGAGCGGGTTGAATTCGGCATTCCCGGTCCACACGGCCATGTCGTGTTCGTTGGCGGCCTTTCGCTGGTAGAAGAGCGGCCGAGCTTCCTCTTTGACGAGCAGCTCGATGCCGAGCTTCTTCCATTGCTGAGCCAGCATCTCGCCGATGTCGCCCCAGGAGCCGAAGACTGGCGCATACTCATATGTGATGGTCAGTCGCTTGCCGTCCGGTCGCAGGCGGTATCCCTGATCGTCTCGCTCGGTCAGGCCCATCTCGTCCAAGAGTTGGTTCGCTCGATCCGGATCGTAATCGAGCAGGTTCTTGGCCTGTTCCTCCCAGTAGAAGGGGGATGTGGGCAGCGGCGAGACCTGGTTGGGCTCGGTCATGCCCAGGTAGACCGATTCAATGATCTCCTGGCGGTTGATACCCAGCGAAAGCGCCCAGCGGAACCGCTTGTCGGCCATGATCTTGCGCATTACCGGGTCCTTGTGGGCCACGTTCGGGGCGATGACGGCATCGGTAATGTAGCCGCGCGTCCACTGCAAGACGCGGTAGTCGCCCTTCTCCTTGTTCTCCTGGAAGAGCGGGAAGTTACTGAAGAGGATATGGCGCAGTTGCATATCCAGCTCGCCAGCCACGGCTTTCATATTCAGAACCTGAGCGTCCTGGATGATGACGTGTTCCATCTTATCGATGTAGGGGAGCTGGTTGCCGGCCGTGTCCACCTTCCAGTAGTAAGGGTTGCGCTCCATGACAACGGGCGAGGCCGGCGGGGTGACGGTGACACGCCAGGCGTGGATGACGGGCAACTCCTTGTTGTTCTTGGGCGATCCCCACATATCACCGCCCTTGCTGTTGTAGAGCTGATACCAGAAGTCGAACCCGGCATCCTTGGCCATCTTGGTGAGCTTGTCCTTGTCCGCGTAGTTGACGTGGAACTGCTTCAGGTAATGCTTGGGGTAGAGCGTAAAGGCCAACCCATTGGCCGATGCCATCAGGATCATGAAGAGCCCGTAAGGTTCGGCGAAGGAGAAGCGAACCGTGTAGTCATCGACTTTCTCACACTTTACGGGCTCACCGCCGACCTTCAGCCAGGAGGGGAAGGCGGGGGTGATTTCCGTGTTGCCCAGATGGTCATTGACATAGAACACGATGTCGTCAGCCGTGAAGGGCTCGCCATCAGACCACTTCATCCCGCGGCGGAGATGGAAGGTGAACGACTTGCCATCGTCTGATATCTCCCAGCTCTTCGCCACGTTGGGGATGACCTCGGTGCCATTGATGTCCCAGCGCACCAGGTTGTCATACATCAGACGGGCGGGCGTCTGGATGTCATTGGGGCCGACAGCGGCACGATGCCAGGTGCCACCGTATTGCCCAACCTCCTCGATCGGTGTAACGACCAGGGGTTCTTCGGGCAGGCGTTCGTCGACGGGAGGGAGTTTGCCCTGTTTCACCAGTTCGGCGAGCATAGGGGCTTCGTTGTACTTGGATGGGGGTGCGGCGGGTGCCTTAGCTGGTGCGGGAGTAGGTGTGGGTTTAGCCTCCGCCTTGGGTGCGGGTGTAGGGGTAGGTTGGGGTTTGGGTGTAGGTGTGGGTGCGGGTGTGGCTTTGCCCCCGGCGCAGGCGGCGGAGACGGCGCCTGCGGTGACGATGGCGGAGAGTCGTAAGAATTCCCGACGAGAGAGTAGGAGCTTGCTCATTTCAGACCTCCTTAAGGTGATTCAGGTGATGAGGGGAAATTCCCTCGGGTTGGGTGAGTAGGAGAATGTGGTAGGGAGTTCAGGCATCACCTCCTTTTTCATGGTTAGGCGGCCTCAGCGGGGCCGAGGACGCCCATAAGGCGGAGTTCGTCGGCGCGGTGGCAGGCGACGAAGTGGTCTGGGGCGATTTCGCGCAGGGGAGGGGTCTCCTTTTCGCAGATATCGGTTTTGTAGCGGCAGCGGGGGTGGAAGTAGCAACCGGAAGGAGGGTTGGCGGGGTCGGCGACGTCGCCTGGGAGGACGATGGGCTCGGTGCGCATACGGGGGTCGGGTTTAGGGACGGCGGAGAGGAGGGCTTCGGTGTAGGGGTGGCGAGGGTTGATGAAGAGTTCCTCGGTGGAGGCGCTTTCGACGAGTTTACCGACATACATGACAGCGACGCGGTCGCTGATATGTTCGACGACGGAGAGGTCGTGGGCGATGAAGAGGTAGGTGAGGGCGAATTGCTCCTGAAGGTCCTGGAGGAGGTTGAGGATTTGGGCCTGGACGGAGACGTCGAGGGCGGAGACGGGTTCGTCACAGACGATGAATTTGGGGTGGAGGGCGAGGGCTCTGGCGATGCCGATGCGTTGTCGTTGGCCGCCGGAGAAGGCGTGGGGGTAGCGGGGCATGTACTCAGGGCGGAGGCCGACGATGCGGAGGAGGTTGGCGACGCGATCTTCGAGCTCCTTGCCCTTGGCGACGTTGTTGACGAGGAGGGGTTCGCCGACGATTTGGAGGAGGGTCATACGGGGGTTGAGGGAGGAGTAGGGGTCCTGGAAGATCATCTGCATGTTGCGGCGGATGGTTTTGAGTTGTTGTTTGTTGAGGGTGGTGACGTTGATGCGGCCGAGGGAGGGGTCGTTGAACCAGACTTCGCCGGCGGTGGGGTTGAGGGCGCGGAGGATGGAGCGGCCGGTGGTGGTTTTGCCGCAGCCGGACTCGCCGACGAGGCCGAGGGTTTCGCCCTGGCGGACGAAGAAGGTGACATCATCGACCGCCTTCACATAGCCGACAGTACGGGAGAAGAAGCCGCGTTGAATAGGGAAGTACTTCTTCAACCCCCTAACCTCCAAAAGCACATTGTCTGTGACGGTACCTTCGCTCATCTTCACCTCTCTCACAGGACAGGGGTCTTCTCTATACGAGAAGCGTATGCGCTATGTATGCGATTAGGAGTAATAGCAATTCGGCGCCAAATATCTTGCCAATGCGTGACTTGGAATGCCGAGAAGAAGTATCGAAATAGCCATCCGAAGCCATGACGAAAATCAGCCAGGCAAGCCCTAGAAATACCGTGCCAAACCGGTCGGCTGCTCGCTGCGTCCAGGGAGACCACCGAAGCCGAAATGTCAGGTCAAGCAGTACGACTCGCAACCTGATGATTACCCAAAAAGCCAGGCCTCCAGAGGACAGCCATAAGATGTACTTTACAAGTACGAGTGGTAACCTTCGGAGCATATCATCTGGCCATTAAGCGATCTCAGACGATGAAGAGTCCTCGCCATCTTCATATGTATCTCCACCTAGCGTGAATGCGTGGATGCTGGAGTGCTTGGCTGTCTTATCAACATCAATGTAAGGAATGTCTCTCGCCTCCGGTGACTTGCGAGGCCATTTGTCGGGTAGGTGAAAACATGTCGGGCATATAGGAGCGTATACACCTTTATTATAGACAGAAAAAGGGGGATATGCAAGTTCGGCGGGCGATTTAACCTGGAGGCTTCCGGTCGCTGGCTCTACGTAGGAAGTTTTCCCTTGGGGCTCTTCAAGTAGCTGTGGGGCAGCCCTGCCAGAATTGCTTGAGGGCGCTTCAATTGCCAGATATGTGACCCGGGGCCTCTGCGAAGAGGCGAGGGGGGAGGCTTTGACTGGGGAGAACTCGTAGGTCCGGCGGAAACGGCTTGGCCACAAGCCATTTCCCCGGTCCCCCCTCCCCCAATTCGCTCCGCTGGGGAGGGGGAACCGAGCGAATCAAGCCCCCTTCTCCCACGCCTGGGAGAAGGGGGTCTGGGGGATGAGGGCCATCCGCGGCCAAGGCACTTGGATCCAGGCGCCTGTATTGAGTGTGTCTTCACCCCCCATTGCTCACCGGATGCCATTAAGATCTAGTGGGGGAACGGCGAACAGTCTCCATGAGCAGTTGCACACCACATAACGATGAAAATGGATGGTCGATACCGATGAGCATAAGAACGCAGATGACGCTGATGCACGCAGATCCTCACGGACCATCCCGATTTTGCCCTTTCATCTGCGTAGATCGGCTCCTTCTGCGTCATCAGCGTTCATCCATATCTATTTACGGGACAGTTACTAGGGCCGGTCGATTTGACGCCTCGTGCCCCCACGGGTATAATGAATCGTCAAGCGGCGGTGGCGAAGGGCTACCCCGCGTTTGTTTGCCAACGCCTGGGCCAGGCTTTGCGCACCTGGCCCTTTTATAAGGGGAGGGTTGAATGCCGAAGCGAACATGGCAACCTAAAGTGCGCCGCCGTCTGCGGGTGCATGGGTTCCGCCGACGCATGTCCACAAAAGATGGACGCCGGGTGCTGAAGGCGCGCCGACTGAAAGGTCGCGAACGCCTGACGGTGCGACTTTCGCTGCGTAAGCGCAGCTATGCGTAGGCTCACGAGATGGTGTGTGGTAGCTGGTGAAGCGGCGCTATAGGCTGACAGATCGTGATCGGTTCTGGCAGGTACGGCGGGAGGGGCGATCATGGGTTCATCCGCTTGTTGTCCTCTGTGTGTTGCCTAACGGATTGTCGTACTCTCGCTTTGGGTTCGCTGTCAGCCGACGGATAGGATCGGCAGTGCGGCGTAACCGGGTAAAACGACGCTTACGTGAGGCCGTTCGTTCCATGCAGCCGCAGATCCAGCCAGGGTGGGACATCGTCTTCATCGCTCGTCCCCCTATAGCGGAAGCCGATTACCGTCAAGTGGTGGCCGCTTGCGCCCGCCTGCTACGGCGGGCGCATCTTCTCAAACAGGATGGAGCGTCCGGTAAGGGCGTTGAGGATACTCCTACTGCGGTGGGTAACCAAAAATGAAGAGGATCTTCCTGGGAATGATTCGCTTTTACCAGCGCTTTATCTCCCCATCCCTGCCGCCCAGCTGCCGGTACACGCCGACCTGCTCGGAGTACACGTATGAGGCAATCGAGCGTTATGGCGTGCTACGCGGGGGCTGGCTTGGAATCAAGCGGATATCCCGTTGTCACCCCTTCCATCCAGGGGGATATGACCCCGTGCCATAATGCTGGTTGCATGTCTCGCTAATTGAATTTGGGAGCTTCTATGAATTTCCTGTCCAACCTGTCGCGGGGAGCCAAATGGAGACGGTTGCTTTTGGTGCTCGTTCTGCTGATCGCCGCTCTGGCACTTGTTGGGTGCGGCGTCCAGCGAGGATCCATCGATCCCAACGCGCCTCCTAAGGGCTTGTGGCAAACGTTGGTTGTCTTCCCGTTAACCAAGATATTGATCTTCCTCAGCAAGACCATCGATGACTTCGGTATACCGTATAGCTATGGGTTTGCTATTATCCTGTTCACCCTCATCATCAGGGTTGTGACGCTGCCTTTGACCTTGACGCAGCTTCGATCCATGAAGGCCACCCAGGAGCTGCAACCCAAGCTCCAGGAACTGCAGAAGAAATACGGCAAGGACCGAGAGCGCCTGGCACAGGCTCAGATGGAGCTTTACAAAGAGGCCGGGGTCAATCCCTTGGGTGGGTGTCTCCCCCTGCTCATCCAGATGCCTATATTGTTTGGGCTGTATGCTGCCTTGTATCGACTTGCTGGACTGGGACTGCTGACGAACCAGCGATTCTTCGTCATCCCTGACCTCTCATTCCCCACCCCGGATCAGGGGCTTGGCTGGATCATGCGCTTCATCAGTGAGGGGCGATATAGTGATTTGGCGGGATTTATGGTGCTTCCCGTCTTATATCTAATCTCGCAGATTATTATGCAGAAGATGTCGCAAACCGCTCCCTCCGATCCTCAGCAGTCGCTTACCAATCAGATGATGCTCCTCATGCCCATCATGTTCACTTATTTCACGTTGACATTGCCCTCAGGTTTGAGCCTGTACTGGGTTACATCGAACATCCTCCAAATACTCCAGCAATATCTGGTCACGGGATGGGGAGGATTGAAGCCACAGACCTCTACAGCCGGGAGTGG
>JAGHDS010000178.1 GCA_021159845.1 Anaerolineae bacterium | reverse complement strand
GAATCCCATCAGTCTGAGCATATCCTCTTCGAGTTCTACCATTCCATGTTCTTCAAGCACTTGTCTCATCAGGATGAGGCAACGGCGGTGCGTAGGTGGTCTTAGAGCAGCGACCGCCACTATCCCAGTTAACCCCTCGGTGACGAGGTATAAATTCACCAACGCCTCGCTAACTGAGTCTGCGTGACGTATCTTTTGCAACCCTTCAAAATAGCGTTTTTTCTCTGCTTCGCAGCGGGCCAGGACCCACTTCCGCCGTGGATATTCCTGGGCGACTACCGTGTGAAGCCTGGTTAGCAGACCGGAGGGATCTGATAGGATGCTATTGACGGCCAAATTGGGGGCGAGCCCGGGATGGGATAATACGGCCTCTGGCGAACGGTATTCCTCAACGCTAACTCGGCCACCTTCCAAAATGAGTCCCTTGTAGAATGCGTCCAATGGTACTCCGTGATCCTCTAGCACGAGATTCATGTCCACGTCTTTGTAAGGGGGAAAGGGAGCGTCCTTCGGCAAGTAGTTTATCGTGCCCATGAGGTGGGCCCCGTGGAATCCTGGTAGTTGGCTACCGTGATCTTGGACCCATTCCTTCGCTATCTCGACCACCTGGCGGACGTTCATGGTCTCCTCCTTTCTCGCGCCACAGCACTCCCTTTCGTTCGATGGGGGTTCGATGGGGAGTGAGTATTTTCTGTAGCGTCGATCTGCCACGATCCAACCAACTATCAACTATCCGAAGAACGCTTCCGGCCCTTGCGCCTCGCCGATGCGACGTAGCGCCTCCCAGGCGGCACGGCGAACACGAGCCGTTGACTCCATCTCGGCCAGGTGGCGTAACGCCGGAATGGCCCACGAGTCGCCCAGTTGGCCCAGCGCCCCGGCCGCAGCCTCTCGCACGCGGGGGTCGGTATCCTCCAGCGCCTGGATGAGATGGGCGCGAGCCAGCCGCCGATAGCCCAAAGGGCCTAATCCCCGCGCAGCCTCGGCGCGCACGCGCGGGCTGGGATCGCGTAGCGCCTCGATCAGCGCCAGAGCGGCGCGTCGGTCGGGCAGCCTGCTCAGCTGACGTGCTGCTGCGAGGCGGTCCTCCACCGTCTCCGATGATAACCGTTCGACGGCTGTTCGCAACTGGGCGATTTCCTCGGCGCGCAGCCGGCGGCGACGTGGCCGACGCAATGCGCGAGCAAGCAACTCGCGTTCGACGTCCTCGAAGCCGGGGGCGCCTGGGGCCGGCTTCTCCGTACGTGGCGGCAGGCCGCGCAGGAGACGGCGGGCGAAGTCGGGGACCCGGATCACGCGCACGCCCAAGGCTTGGAGTTGTTCCCTCAGATCGCGGTCGGATGTGACCACGCGGGACTCTCGCAGAGAGCGCCCCTCTACCAGATCCTCCTCAAGCATCTCCAACAGCAGCCCGTCGGCCGTGCCGCCGTTCTGAGCGATCGTGACCCATATCTGGTCCTGGTGGCTGGAGTGATCACGGTTGGGGCCAGGGTCGAGGACGAGCGTGATCCAGTGATCCTGGCCCTGTGACAGGACGCGCCGTTGCCAGCGGCGCAGCAATCGCATCAGCCCCTCATCGTCGCGCCTGTGGGCGATGTATCCTTCCTTGGCCAGCCATCCGGCCAGATTATCCCCGTCTATCAGGATCTCCATCATCGCGCGCTGCAGTCCTTCGTATGGGTCACCGTGAACGGAGCTCGTGGAAGTGGCGTTTGACCACCTCGTAGGCGAGCTTGGGCCGGCGATATTCGTCGAGGACCCCCTTGTTGTTGAAGCCACGCGGCCGACGGAGAATCCGATCCGTCTGCTCCGACGTGCGGCAATCGCAGAACTGCCAGATGCTGAGGCCGCTCACGCGGTCCCGGTCCACGAACAGATGACGGATGACTGTGTCCAACAGCCTGGCCTGATATTGTTCCGTCCAGCGGGTCTCGTTCCAGTCCCGCCAGCCGGGTACGGCACCGGCGCCGATCTCCGAGATGATGATCGGCTTGTCCGCCTGGCCGTGGGCATCCAGGTGGGCGATGATCTCGTCCAGGCGTTGAGGAATCTCTTCGATCCCGCCATGGTACCAGCCCGGGTAAGTGTTGACGGAGACGATGTCCACCAGGTCGAAGCACACGTCGTTGAGCGGGTGGTTGGAGGCGTAGGTGACCGGCCGGGTTCCGTCCAACTCCCGCAGGCGTCCCAGGAGCTTCTCATATCCTGGACGACAGGCTGGATCGTGGCTGTGGCTCTCGTTCAAGATGCCCCACATGATCACCGATGGTCGGTTGAACGACATGGCGACCATCTCGTCGATCAAGGTAAGCTGGGCGTCGATGAAGCGTGGGTCGGTTAGATGCTCCGCCGTGTGTTGCCATCCCAGCGCCTCGTTCCAGACGCAGATGCCCGTCTCGTCGCACAGGTCCAGGAAGCGGACGTCCTGGGGGTAGTGCGACCCGCGCACGAAGTTGCTGCCCAAATCCTTGAGTTGCTGCACATCGGCGATCAGCAACGCATCTGGCAGCCCATGCCCGAACTGGGGATGCGCGTCGTGCCGATTGAACCCCAGCAGGCGCACCGGCTGGCCGTTGATGAGGATGCGTGGGCCGTCCACGCTCACCTGCCGGATGCCGATCCGCTCCCGCATATCGTCATCGTCCAGCCGCACATGGAGCAAGTGCAGGTTGGGCTCATCGGGGGACCATAGCGCCGCCCCGTCGAGCTGGAGCAGACGCTCGATCCGGCCGGCCGTGTCCTTCAGGTTGACCTGCTCGTTGAGTATTTCCTCGCCGTCGCAGGTGATCACCATGTCTGCGGGGCCGGGTGGGGTCGTCGCCGCGTAGTCGATGGCGACCTTGATCATCCGCTCGGCGTAATCCTCGGTGGTGATCTGCAGTCGATCGATCCAGAGTGTCCCCAGGCGGTGAAGCTCCGCGCCGCGCGCGATCCCGCCGAAGTGATACCAGTCGAAATATTCCAGGTGGAGTGGGCTTCGCTCGTAGTCAAACCGGTTGTCCACCAGGACGATGAGTTCGGCCTCGCCCGGCTCGTGGCCGAGGATATCAGTCGCGAAGCGAGTGAAGCCGCTTGTGTGGTCTCGGAGTGGCTGTCCGTCGATGAAGATGCGGCTCCAGTGATGGACGGCGTCCAAGATGAGGCGGTGGGGCGTCTCATCGACGATCGGTATGCGCGTGCGGTATGCCACAAGCCCACGGCGGCCCGCGTACTTCGGCGTGGCGTCAAAGCAGCCCGGCACCGCCATGCGGTCGTTGAATTGAAGGGATGTGATGTCAACGTCGTCCGGGTTTACGTCTCCCAGGAAGACGAAGTCCCAGAAGCCGCGTAGGTCTACAACTTGTCGTTGGTCGTGCTGACGGAATCGGCGTAACATGATCTCTTGCTCCATTGGTGTGATGATGATACTCTCAGTGGCAACGTCGTCCTATTGTACCACAGTGTGCGCCCTCGTAGCTATGGGGCGATCGGTCATTGGGCGTTTTGGAGTTGCCACCGGGTCACGATCTCTATGTTCTGGCGCAGCTCTTCCTCGCTGCACATGCCGATGGCGACGGCGCTAACGCCGGGCACGTTGAGCGTATAGGGAATTGCCCGCTCCGGGTCGAGTGCGCCCAGGGCGAGCACTTTCATGCCGTAGACGCCTTTGCCGGCCGCGGCCATCTTTTGGATCAGCGGCCGGACCACGTCCGGTGATGCGTCCATATTGCGGCTCGCATAGTTGATTCGGACCAGCGCGACGTCCAGCCAGGGAGATGTCACGGCGGCGCGCAGCCCGGCCAGGCTGTGGAAGGATGCTCCCACGGCTCGGACCAGCCCTTGCTCTTTAGCGCGGCTGAGCGCCTTCATTGCACCGGCGCGCTCCTCCGCCCAACTGCCGGTCATCACGGCATGGAGCAGCACGATGTCGATGTAGTCGGTGCCCAGCTCTTGCAGAAAGCGGTGGATGTCCGACTCCATCGCCTGATACGTCCTGCTCGTGGACTTGGTAGCGATGACCACAGAGGAGCGGTCCAGGCCCTTGAGGGCCGCGGCCGCGTGGGGATGGCTCCCGTATTGATCCGCCAGGTCCCAGAAGGTGATACCCAGGTCGTAGCCCAGGCGCAGTAGTTCCGCAAGCCGCCGAAGCCCAAGCCGCGTCTGGGCCGAGCTGCCCGCCCAGCCACCGGTCCCGGTTCCAAAGGCCAGAGGGGATACCAGAATGTCGGTGTCTCCCAATCGTCTTTTATCCATACCGATCTTTCCTCGCCATCATATCTTCCATCTGCTCTCAGTATATCTCCTTCGCATCCCGGGGGAGTGATCTCACGTGTTTCAGATGGGCGCTCACCTTTTCATCGTCCGCGTAGGGGTACTCGAAGCCGAAGCGCTCCGCGGTGGAGCGCGCTGTGATCCTGAAAAGCTGGCACATCGCGTCCAGAACGTCCCATGTGCGATCGTAATCAGCGTCGGAGTATGTCCTCAGGAGCATATCCCACAGCTCCGGTTCCAGGCATCGTTGGAGGTGCCGGCCGAATTTACCCGGATTGCATGAGGCCCCGGTCTTGCTTCCGACGTACCATGTCAGCATCTTCATCGGGCGTTGGGATCAGCGCGCGATCCACTAAGAATAACCGCCCGTATGCGCTCATCATTCCGGGCGGTCTCGAGAATGAGCTGGTACATTTCCTGTTCGCTGCGCATCTCTCTTGTGCTCAGGTTGCTAATCTGGGGCAGGAGGAATCTCCGGCCATGTGATAGATACGATGTCGCCGTGCACGTTTACGACGATGCGGAGGCCCATCATGCCCAGCAGTGCCCGGATCTCCGCGGGTATCCCGATCTCCTCCAGTTGGTCAAGCTGTTGATCCAGGGTGCGGATGGTGTGGTCGAGCATGGCCTTGGTGAATAGGTCGTCCTGTCCTAGCATGGCCATAGCGCTTTCCGTGACCAGGTCTTGCTCTTCCATGACTGCCTGCTTGAGCTGGCGCATCACCTGCTTGTCGATGTAGCGGGCCTCTACATGTCGACGGAAGCCGTCGTCCAGGATGACGTAGAAGGGAGTCTCCCCCAGGTAGACGACCTCAGCCGGTCGTCCTACCTCGTTGAAGACGAGCCCCTCAAACAGTGCGTGTTTCATCCGTTCCTCACCAGCCTCCAAAGTGAAGGTGTGTTTCCAATTGCCTCCTCCGGGCAGGGGAGAGGAGACCTCGTTCCTGTGGACATGATCCCCTGCAGGACTGTCAGCGATCCTGGGCCTGCCCGGCCGTTCAGCAGCCAGAGTTCATAGTAGCCACTGTGCCTCCTCGTCCGGTTCCCCCTCTGGCTTGGGGGAGGCCTTAGTGGTGGGGTGCGTCCGGGACAGGACACGTAGCGCAAGCCGTTGGCGACGCCCGGGTTTGCGCACACCGCTATGTTGCAGCCGTTTGGGGTCGAGCCGGAAAGCCGTGCAGTGTTCCAGGGGTACGTAAGAATCTGTGATGGGAGTTGGACCGCGTAGGTGTGTGTAGCCTCGTTCCCTCATCCGCCGGGCCATGTCTGACGTGGTGAGTTCCTCGACGGGCTGCATGGTCTTGTAATAAGTGCAATAGCCGTGTGTCCAGGAGATGCTTCCACCGCCGATTGCCATGCTTTGTCGGATGCCCGCCGGGCGGAAGTAGCGGCAGTGACGACACGCGTCCAGCCGAAAGTCACACGCTGGGCACTTGACAGGACCAGGAGCTACGGTCAACCGGCCGCGTTCGTCTGTCGTCCAGGCGGTTGGAATCTCGGTGCCGCAGAGGGGACAGCGAGCGGCCTGGATGTTGCTAAGCCCGAGTTTCTCGGCCATGTGTTGTAACCAGGCCGTCCGTTCATTAACTGGAAGCCTTAGGGGCTTTTCAAGGTACCAATAGCGGAGCGGGTCCACGATGCCGACGAGCACGAGCCGTAGAAGCTCTTGGGGAGAAGCCCCGCTTTGCTTCCGGGCATCGTACCACGTGAACGCCCCGGACGCTACTATCCAGATGGCGATCAACGCGAGCAGGGCCCATACAACGATCATGTTCTCTACCCCCTTCACCACTCATCATGGCGGTGTCGCTCTTGAGCGACTTGGAATGGCCGTCTGATATTTATTCCAGCAGGGGGCCAAATGTCGTAGTCAGGTTACCGGGCCGGCTAGTGCCTGTTGGATCGCTGGTGTGAGTCGGGCCAGGAAGTCGTGCACGGGTTCGAGTAGCAATCCCATAGCGGCCCAGGCGGGTGCGTACTCCAGTCGCACCAGGCCGTGGATGTGCCATCGGGCCCGATCGCTGTAATCCCAGGGACATGCCCCAGTCAACCGACGGAGCAGCCAGCCCGTGATATATTCCATAGCCATGATGCCCAGCGCGTATATCGTGGCGCGCAGCGGCCAGGGCCAGAGTCGGATGGCGTTATGGAGTGGCTCGTAAAGCCACACGATTGAGCCATAGATGGGGAACATCCATAGGTATGTAAAGCCCTGGAGCCGCCAATCGCGTGCTTGGCCGAACAGCCTGTGGGTGGTGGCGGTCCATAGGACCTCCATGCACCATCCGAGAAGGCCATAACATGTGAATCGGATGAGTTGGCCGGGCATGTGATGTCCTCGTCGGGTAAAGTGTTTCCACCTTGGCATTATAGTGGACAATGCGCGGGCGGGCAACCTGGCCAGGGGATGGGCGCGCTTCAAGTTGGTGGTGGGTGCAGGCACAGGTGCTGAAGGGAGCACTCGGACGGCTTGGGAGGAGCAACCCGGCTTCTCTCCGGCGTCCATAAAGGGTGACTGTTCGCCTTTGGAGTAATGGAGTAAAGGGGCACTGCATCGATGAACAGTTGCGTCTCCTGCAAGGGGGTGCCCAGCTTTGGCACCCCCTTGTACGTCATGACGATTTTGGAGATCTGGCGAAGGCCTGCCCCGGTGGGGAGTTAGGGGATTTGAAGAACGGCCGCGCCGCGGATCTCGCTGCGCTTCATGCGCAATAAGGCTTCGTTTACCTGCTCCAGTGGGTAGACCTCGACCTCAGTGCGAATCGGGACCTCTGGGGCGATCTTCAGTAGTCCCATCGCGTCCTCCCGGGTGCTGTTGGCCACGCTGCGGACGGTGCGTTCCCAGTACAGGAGATCGTAGGGCATCTCCGGGATGGGGGTCATGTAGATGCCCGCCAGCGCCAGCGTGCCACCCTTGCGCAGCACACGTAGCGCCTCGTGGACGAGTGGGCCAGCCGGGGCGAAGATGATACTGCTATCCATCTGTTCTGGGGGATTGTCCTCTGCGCGGCCAGTCCACACGGCCCCGAGCTCCCGGGCCAGTTGCCGATGATCCTCGCTGCGGGTGAAGACGTACACCTCGCAACCCCAGTGGATGGCGATCTGGATAACGATATGCGCCGATGCGCCGAAGCCGTACAGTCCTAATCGTCCTCCTGGCTGTATCTCGCTGAGCCGAAGGGCCCGGTAGCCGATGATGCCTGCACATAGCAGCGGAGCGACCTGGAGATCGTCGTAGCCATCCGGCAGGTGATAGGCGAAGTCCTCGTGCACGACAGTGTATTGCGCGTAGCCACCGTCTACATGCAGCCCGGTGAACTTCGCCTGCTCGCACAGGTTCTCCTGCCCTCGTCGGCAGTACTCGCACTCCCCGCATGTGCTATTGAGCCAGGGGACGCCAGCGCGATCCCCGATCTTGAACCGGGTGACCCCCGGGCCGATCTGGTCGACCGTTCCGACGATCTGGTGCCCCGGGATGATCGGGAGGCGAGGCAGGTCCAGGTCGCCCTCAATGGTATGCAAGTCTGTATGACATAATCCGCATACCCGGATGCGAATACGAATCTGTCCCGGCCCCGGTATGGGATCTGGAACCTCCTCGAGTACCAGGGGGCGGTTCTCGATCGGTTGTGGTTGGTGTAACCGTGCTGCTAGCATAGGTCACCTCTCACATAGCGCTTCGTGCTTCGTGTAGAGATTCTGCCACCAGCGCCCGAGTCGAGGCGAGCACCTCGGACAGGTGCTCCATGTAGCGCATTTTGATCTCCAGAACGACGGTGCCTGTATACCCGGAGAGCCGGGCGAATACCTCTTTGTAGGGTATAGCGCCCCATCCGGGTGGCAGGTGCAGATCTCCTTCGCCGAAGGGCAGGCGATCTCCCTCGCCGCTGAATCCCGAGTCCAGCTTGCCGAAGTTGTCATTCGCGTGCAGGTGGCGCACCCAGGGGGCTGCCTGTTCTACGGCCTCCAGGTAGTCGAATCCCAGCGCGTGGGCTGCGATGTATAGGTGTCCAACGTCCAGACATAATCCCACCGCCGGATGGTCGATTGCCTCGATTTGGGCGATGATGGGGGGGATGCGTAATCGGGCATGGTAGCGAGCGATGTCCTCGGCCGGGTGTCCGTGTGTCTGAAGCAGATCGAACTCCCACAGGTGAGGGTCGCCGTTTTCCATCGCGATGGTGATGCCGTAATCGGCGGCTATGGGAGCCAGGGTTCGTAATGCTTCGACTTCGCGCTCACGACCTGCTGCAAGCTCCGCTTCCGTGGGGAGCTTACGCAGCCCGGCCCGGGTGGCGTCGAGCGCCTGAAGCCCGCTGTGGTAGACCAGCACGTCGGCGCCGATGGCGTTGCAGAACTCCAGGCAGGCGCGTAGGACTTGGCTTTGGAGCTCGGCCGGTTCGCCATAGGCTAGGTTCAGCCGATTAGGCGCGTGGGCGGTATAGTGGAGATCGAAGCGGCGCACGATATCCTGTATGCGCTTCACTTGTGGCCAGTAAAGCGCTCCGTTGATCACGGCGCTGACGGTGTGGATGCTGATTTCAGCTCCCGTGAACCCGATCTCGCTAATCTGACGCAATGTGGCTTCCAGGCTGTCCAGCCGGCCGTCTTGAAGACGGCCTCCCACGTCGGTGCTGATCGTTGTGATGTGCATCGTATTATAACTCCTCTATGGCGGTGTTGGTGTGGATTTCGGCCCGGCGATCAACCAGGAGGGGTCCTTCCCAGCGCCCAGGACTTGTACCTGGCTGCCGTCGAGGTCGCCCAGAATGATCTGGGCCTGGTTGTTGGCTTGCCTTCCCCAAGCTAACAGGCAATCACTTCCGAGCACATTGCATCCTGGCCACCAGGCGGGGCCGCGGTCGTATCCCCAGAAGGTGCCGGGGATTGACCATTCCAAGCTACCATTGAATAGTCGGGCTCTCAGCTCTCCCCACTCAGCGTGCTTGTCCGCGAGGCGCACGAAGGCCAGGGCGCACATGGGCCCGTTCATGTCCCGCGCACAGCCGGGTGACCAGGCAGGATTGATCTCCGGCTCGGGGCTCTTCAGCCAGGGGTGCTGATTGCTGCCGTCGGGGGCCATGAGCCAGATATCGGGATTGCCGTCGCGGTTTGAGATGAAGGCGATGAGACTGCCATCGGGCGACCAGGCTGGGTCCCAGTTGCGCCCTTCATTGGTTAGCTGACGCGATTCACTGCCATCGGCGCGCGCCAGCCATATCTGGAATCGGCCGCTCCGATTGCTGGCGAAAGCGATGAACTCTCCATTGGGAGACCAGGTGGGATGGAGGTTGTAGTCACTTTTTGACCTCGTGTGCGTGACCTCGATCGGGCCTGTGCCATCCCGGCTGACGGTCCACACGTTGCTTGTGCCGCTCCGATATGATTCGAACGCTGCTCTTTGGCCGTCTGGCGAGCCGGCCGGATCCCAGTCGTTGGCCTCGTGGTTGGTCAGGTCGCGCGGCGGGGCCGAGTTGTCGGCCGGGCGAGCCCATATCTCCCCGTTCCCCGTCTCAGTTGACTCATAGAGCACCTCATCGGTGGGAAGCG
>JAGHDS010000023.1 GCA_021159845.1 Anaerolineae bacterium | reverse complement strand
CTACTTGTGTAACAGTATCATTGCAGAACTTCCTCTTTCCATAGGAGGATATTATTAGGAGGATGACTCAACGGCTGCATGTAGTTCTGGCCCGCGCAGGCATCGCTTCACGACGCGCATGCGAAGAGTTGATCGCTGCCGGACGCGTGCGAGTGAACGGTCGAGTAGTCCGAGAGCAAGGCGTTCGGGTGGACCCATCCCGTGATCTGATCGAAGTGAACGGTCATCCAATTCGCCTTCAGGAACCCAAGGTCTATATATTGCTGTACAAGCCGGCGGGCTACATTTCAACGGTGAGGGATCCCCATGGGCGCCCCACGGTGCTGGACCTGGTTCCGGTCGCGAAGCGCATCTACCCCGTCGGTCGCCTGGACGTGGACAGCGAGGGGCTCCTGCTCCTTACCAACGACGGAGAGATAACGAATCGCCTAACCCATCCACGATACGAACACGAGAAGGAGTATCTCGTTCAGGTAGAGGGGGTCCCATCAAGACAAGAACTGCGCACACTGCGCGAAGGGATTGAATTAGAAGATGGCCTCACATCGCCGGCGACGGTTCGGGTTGTCTCCCCCACTGAAATCCGACGCATACTACCGAAGAGCGCGGACTGCCTGCCGAGAGGCACCACTTGGCTTCGAGTCATCGTTCACGAAGGGCGCAAACGCCAAATCCGACGGATGTTTCAGGCCATAGGACATCCGGTTCGCCGTCTGATCCGAATACGGATGGCCTCTTTGAAACTGGGCGATCTTCGACCTGGGAAATGGCGCTATCTTTCGCCCAAAGAGATCACACAGTTGCGACAATGGACCAGGGAAAGGAGTGAAAGAATTAGCCGAGGATGACCGATTCCACGAATAAAAAACGAAAGAAAACTATCTCCACTATCACCATTGATGGCCCAGCCGCCTCGGGTAAGAGCACCATAGGAGAGTTGCTGGCCGAGCGGTTAGGTTACATATATTTCGATACCGGCGTGATATACCGCGCGGTGACGTGGGCCGCATTGCAACGAAACATTCCCATCTCCGACGAGGCTGCCCTCGCCGAACTGGCAGAAGGAATCAAGATCAACGTCACACAGCCAACCGTGAAAGATGGGAGACAATACACGGTGTATGCCGATGGCGAGGATGTTACCTGGAAGATCCGACGCCCAGAAGTAGAGGACAACGTATCCCCGGTCTCTGCCTACCCTAAAGTACGCAAGGCCCTCCTCGCACAGCAACGACGCATCGCAGAGAAAGGCAACATCGTCATGGTGGGCAGGGACATCGGCACCGTCGTGCTGCCGAATGCGGATCTGAAGATCTACCTAGATGCCTCGGTCGAGGAAAGGGCGCGGCGACGATACAAGGAGATATTAGCCCGTGGAGAGCCAAGCGACTACGGTGAAGTGCTTCGCCATATGCAGCGCCGAGATGAGATAGACAGTAAGCGAGAGACCGCTCCGTTGCGCCCCGCCGCCGACGCAATCATCATTGATACGACGGAGATGAGCATACAGGAGGTGCTTAATCGGGTGGAGGAGATCATCAAAGAGAGATCCAGGGATTGTGGGCTTTTAAACCGTTTCGAGGGGGCGGAGGAGCACGTCCTGCCCCGCAATTTTTGGTTCCACCACTTCGTCAATAGAATCCTTCGATGGGTGGCCAGGGTCCTTCTAAGATACGAGATAAGGGGCCTGGAGCGAGTACCGAGGCAGGGACCCCTTCTGATCATCATCAATCACATCAACTTTCTGGATGCTCCCCTTGCCACCATCTTTCTACCCCGCGACATCATCCTGATGACTAAGGCAGAGAATCTACGAAAGCCGATCTTCGCACAACTGATCAAATGGTATGGCGTTTTTCCGGTTCAACGCGGCGAAGTAGATCGCACGGCATTGCGGAACGCCTTGCGCGTTCTACAAGAGGGATATGCCTTGCTCATCGCCCCTGAGGGCACCCGCAGTGGCCACGGACGCCTACAACGTGCGCGCAACGGCATGGCCTATGTCGCGCTGAAATCGGGGGCACCCATCCTACCCATAGCGATCTGGGGAGGGGAGAGTTTCTGGCGTAATTTGCGGCGTCTTCGCAAGACGCATGTCGAGATCGAGATCGGTGAACCCTTCGTTCTGCAAGCGAAAGAAGGGGAAAGAATCCGGAGAGCAGAACTGACGCAAATGACGAACGAGGCCATGTGGCGCTTGGCCGCTCTGCTGCCACCGAAGTACCGTGGTGTGTATGGCAACCCTCCGGAGACCCCCAACCGCTACTTGAAACCCTATCGCGCACGAGAAGAGGAGAAAGCCGATTAAGATGCCAAGGGGCCTGATCGTTGCTCACGTGCAGCAAGGCAGCATAGCGGCGAAGATGGGATTGCGCGTGGGAGATGAAATCATCGCCGTGGGCGGTCAGCCGATTCGTGACGTTATTGACTATTACTTCTACACAGCGGAGGAGAGTTTTGAGATCACGTATCGCCGAGAGGGGAAGCAACATACTGCCCTCATTAAGCGCGAATACGGAATGCCCCTCGGGCTGGATTTCGACAGCCCCACCACCGATGGCATACGCCGATGCAACAACGATTGCCCCTTTTGCTTTATCCACCAGATGCCCCCAGGACTACGGCGTAGCCTGTACATTCGGGATGACGTTTATCGTTATTCCTTTTTTTTTGCCATTTTATAACCTTTAACAAACTTCGGCGAAGAATTTTGGACT
>JAGHDS010000128.1 GCA_021159845.1 Anaerolineae bacterium | reverse complement strand
ATATATCCCTTTGCCTTGGGGGTATTGGGCGGGGGCGCATTTCTGCTGTTGGGCCGTCGATTTTGGCCGCTCTGGCGTTGGGAGGTGCTGGTCGGAGCGGAGTTGGCCTGGTTGGGCTTCCTGATCGTCGTCCAGCTGGCGGCAGGAGGAGGGGATCTGGCGGCGCCTCCTCGGGATTTGAGTCATGGCGGCTGGGTGGGATGGGTTCTGGCGGCTCTGTTGCAACAAGTGCTGGGGGTGCTTAGCGCTTGGGTGGTGGGGATTGCCTTGTCGCTGATCGGTCTCTGGATGGTGTGGCACTTCCTGCCGGACCAGATAACGGGAACCATCTCGGATGCCGCGAGGGCGGCGTGGAACGCTATGGCCCCGGGAGGGGATGTGACGACCGCGACTCCTGAGATGGCGGCCGTCGAGGAGGGCGAGGAGAACTGGGTGGAGCCGGAGCCAGAGGATAGGGCCAGGCTTTCCCGTCGTAAAGTCAAACGGCCTCACTCGTCGCGCCTTCGGCCGGTGAAGCCGCGCCCACGCCCAGAGTCGCTGCCACCGTTGGACTTGCTCGCACCTGATGAGGGGGGTGGTCTCAGCGACGCGGCGGCTCGGGATCGGGCGAATGTGATCGAACGCACGCTGGCCAGCCTCGGCGTCCCGGCTCGTGTTGTCGAGGTCAACGTGGGGCCGGCGGTAACGCAGTTCGGCGTGGAGCCGGGGTACATTAAGCGCGGCGATAAGCTGCGAAAGGTGCGAGTCAGCCGAATCCAGGCGTTGGCGAACGATTTGGCTTTGGCGTTGGCAGCGCCCTCCGTGCGTATTGAGGCGCCGGTTCCCGGGCGGCCTTATGTGGGCATCGAGGTGCCGAATACCCGGACGGCGTTGGTGAACCTGCGGGGGATATTGGAATCGCCCGAGTTCCAGCGAGTGCGCTCGCCGTTGGCCTTTGCCCTGGGGCGCGGTGTATCTGGCGAGCCGGTCGTGGCCGACCTGGCGCGTATGCCCCATCTGCTCATCGCCGGGGCTACGGGGTCGGGGAAATCAGTCTTCATCAATTCCCTGGTGACCTGCCTGCTTCTGAATAACGGGCCCGATCGCTTGCGGTTCCTGATGATCGATCCCAAGATGGTGGAGCTGGTGGGGTACAACGGGATCCCTCATCTTCTGGCTCCGGTCGTGACCGATCTGACGCAGGTGGTAGGGGCGCTGACGTGGTTGACGCTCCAGATGGACGAGCGGTACCGTAAGTTCAATGCCGCGAGGGTGCGAAACCTGGAGGCGTATAATCGGAAGATGGCTCGTCGTAAGGGTGGCGATGAGCCGATGCCGTATATTGTGATGGTCGTCGATGAGCTGGCTGATCTGATGATGATGGCGCCGGAGGAGGTGGAGCAACATATCTGCCGGTTGGCGCAGATGGCCCGAGCGACGGGGATCCACCTGGTGCTGGCCACACAACGGCCGAGCGTGGATGTTGTAACCGGGCTAATTAAGGCGAACTTCCCGGCGCGCGTCGCCTTTGCCGTCACATCGCAGATCGATTCCCGTGTGATCCTGGATCAGCCGGGGGCGGAGAAGCTACTCGGGCGTGGTGACATGCTGTTCATGGCGCCCGAATCCAGCAAACTGCAACGTATCCAGGGCTGTTTCGTGTCCGACCAGGAGATCCGGGCGGTTGTGGAGTTCTGGCGGGCGCACAACCCCGAGGAACCAGTCGTGGCCGACTCGCTGTTGCCCTGGGCGGGATTGTTGGATGAGATGGAGGCCAGGGACGATCTATTAGAGCGGGCGTTGCAGGAGATCGAGGGTAAGGAGCGCGTGTCCGCTTCGATGCTGCAGCGCAGACTCCACATCGGGTACCCGCGAGCTGCCCGGCTGATCGATCAGCTTGAGGAGATGGGCGTTGTCGGTCCAGATGAGGGGGGCGGGCGCGCCCGACGTGTGTTGTTGTCCTCCCAGGATGAGGAGGATCAGGAGGAGGATCTTTTTTAGGGGCGGATCCTGTAGGGGCGGGTTTCAAACCCGCCCCTACAGGTTACATGGGTTCCAGCCAGGTCTCGAATACGGCGGCGACGTTCTCCGCCGGCACGCCGATGCCCCATTCGCATTGGGCGATGACCCCGCCTCGGCCGTCGTCGAGCGCACGCCGTACCCGGCGCACGGCCTCGCGTACCTCTTCGACGGTGCCAAACGCCAGAATGTATTGTCGGTCAATCTCTCCCCAGAAGGTGATCTTCCCGCGGTGCCGACGCCCAATTTCCTCAATGTCCATGCAAAACAGTTGTGAGTTCACGGCATCCACCCCGATCTCGATCAGGTCGGGGTAGATCTCCGTGATGTCGCCGTCCGAGTGGAAGAAGACAAACTTTCCCGCATCGTGGATCATGCGGCAGTAGTCTTCATATAGTGGCCGGAAGATCTCGCGCCACATCCGGGGGGAGATGAGCAGCCCCTTTTGGGCGCCCCAGTCATCCATGAACGAGATGCCGTCCACGTCGGTTCGTACCCACATT
>JAGHDS010000022.1 GCA_021159845.1 Anaerolineae bacterium | reverse complement strand
GCTCCGGCTTGTGCATCAGATACTTCAGGCAGAGGGAGCCGAGGTAGTCGAGGCTGTTGATGGCCGACAGGCTCTCGAGTTATACGAAAAAGAGCACCCAGATCTGATCATACTGGATATCATCATTCCCCACATCGATGGAATTCGCGTTTTGAAGCGTATTCGCGAACAAGACGAGATCACAGGGATCATCATGGTGAGTGCGCTCAGCTCGGAGCGGCTCACCATCGAATGTATGCAATCCGGCGCGGATGACTATCTCAATAAACCCTTTCCTCTGAAAGAGGCCCGGAGCCGTATCAAACAGGTTTTGGAGAAGACGCAATTACGTCGGCGTAACGCGGAGTTGCAAGCGCAGGTTGCGGAGCTGAACGAGCGCTTGCGTGTCCTGATCGGACATTATATGCCCCAACAGGTTACCCAACGGCTACTGCGGGAGCCTGGCTCTCCCCGACTGGGAGGAACCAGGCAAGTGGTGACCGTCCTATTTGCTGATCTACGCGATTTCACTCCTCTTGCTGAGTCGCTTCCCCCTGATGAGCTGATAAATGTTTTAAACGTGCATCTCTCCGCCTTAGCCGATGCTGCCCTGGCCTATGAGGGCATGGTCGATAAGTTCATGGGCGACGGCGCTATGATCCTGTTTAACGCGCCGATTCCCCAGCCCGATCACGTCGAGCGCGCTGTCCGGGCTGCTCTGGACATGAAACGAGCCATCAGCGAACTGACCGTATTACCCGAAGGGCGACGTCTGACGTTGAGCATCGGCATCCACGTAGGCGAGGCAGTCGTGGGAAACATCGGCAGCCAGGAGCTCATGAATTACACCGCTATCGGGGATACCGTCGTACTGGCCAAGCGTTTGCAGGAGACAGCGGAAAGCGGGCAAATCCTGGTGAGTGAGGATGTTTGCCGGCGCATCCACCGCGATTTCATCGTCGAGGATGTGGGAATCCTCACAGTGAAGGGGAGGGTAGAGCCCGTTCATGCCTATAGCGTGTTAGGAATAAAGGAATGATCGGGGGCAATCAGACACGAACGATCGCCTTCCTGAAACACATGTTACTCATGTTGAGCGTCTTGGGATGTATGGCTGTCGCCGTCTCCGCTCAGGAGATAGCGGGAAGCCCACCCACGACAGAGAACGCATCTGTGAACGCGCAGCGCACCATGCCTCTCACTCGAACGCCCACGCCCCATGAGATAAACGAGGTTGCCAGACAGCTATGGTGCCCGTTATGCGCCGGCGTGCGGCTGGACGCGTGTGAGCTGAAAGCGTGCGCTCAGATGAAGGAAGTGATCGCCATCAAGCTCAGCCAGGGAGCCACGCCGGAGGAGATCAAAGCTTATTTCGTTGAGCAGTACGGCCCACAGGTGTTGGGCGAGCCACCCCGCAAGGGATTTACACTATTGGCCTGGGTGCTTCCGTTCGCAGCGCTGGCGGCTGGGGCGGGGTGGCTGATCTACCAGGGGCGTCGATGGGCGCTGCGTGGCCGGGCAGCCCGAACGGCCACAGCTCGTGCAACGCTGGAGACCACTGAGGATGCTTACGCCAAGCGACTGGAAGAGGAGCTGAAGCGCCTTGACTGAGGGGATGGTGTCAGAACCGGAACAGGGGAAGCGGCGTCGTTCCGGCCTGGGTATGGGCCTTATCCTTGTCATCACGCTCTCATTCTTTGGGATACTGGCCTACGGCCAGGTCCGCAAAGGGATAAGCCAGCCCAGAAGTGGCCCGGCACCGGAGTTCACGCTGATGCTATTTGATGGCAGCGAGGTATCGCTTGCCGACTTGCGAGGCCGGCCAGTGATCGTCAACTTCTGGGCAAGCTGGTGCGATCCCTGTAAGGACGAGGCGGCGCTGCTAGAGTCGGCATGGCGGCGCCACAAAGATGAAGGCTTGATGATCCTCGGCATAGATTATCTGGACCAGGAGCCCCAGGCGCGGGCCTACTTGGAGGAATTTCATATTACCTATCCCAACGGACCGGACCTGGGGAGCAAGATCGCTCGGCGGTACTTCATTCGGGGAGTGCCGGAGACGTTCTTCATCGGCCCGGACGGCCAAATCCGATATTTCCGCGAGGGGCCATTCACCTCAATGGAGGACCTGGAAGCACATATCCAAGAGATCATGCCTTAGTGAGCGGACTCTTCATGTAAAACAACCCACGGCATATGTCTGCAAGCCCTCGCTCGGTATCCCCTATGCCTGGCTCGGCGCCATTTCATCTATCCGCGCAGGCCAATGGGAGCAGCTGAGAGAGGGTAGGAGGGGGCCTTGCAGATTCTGATGGATACGCGGGATAAGGACTCGTGATACCGGATATCGGATACATAGCATTAGTTATCGCTTTCATGATCTCCCTGTGGGGAGTCGTGTCCTCCGCGGTAGGGGGCCGGCGGCATTCCACGGAACTGATTGACAGCGGGCGTAACGCGATTTTCGTGAGCGGCGGCTTGATTTTCATCGCATCATTGGCCTTGTGGTACGCGCTGCTGGCGAATGACTTTCGCGTTGAGTATGTGGCCACTCACAGCGAGCGGAGCCTTCCACTTTTCTACAAGTTCTCCAGCTTTTGGGGAGGGCAGTCCGGCTCACTCCTATTCTGGGCGTTGATCTTAAGCATTTACTCCGTGGCTGTGGCAGTCCAGTTCCGGGGCAAGCATCCACAGATGATGCCCTACGTGCACGCTACCCTGCTCATCGTCGAGGCATTCTTCCTGGCGTTGCTGCTATTCGCATCGAACCCATTCAAGCAGCTATCTTTCACGCCGCCGGATGGGATGGGGCTTAATCCACTCCTGCAGAACTACTGGATGGTGGTCCACCCGATAGGCCTTTACCTCGGCTTCGTCGGGTTCACGGTCCCGTTCGCGTTCGCAGTGGCCGCATTGATCACCCGAGAACTGGGGAACACGTGGGTACGCGTGATTCATCGCTGGTCCCTGGTCGCATGGCTATTCCTCTCGATGGGCATCCTCATGGGGGCGCAATGGGCTTACGTCGAGCTGGGCTGGGG
>JAGHDS010000188.1 GCA_021159845.1 Anaerolineae bacterium | reverse complement strand
GTATATAGCTTGAGCTTGCAAGATATCGCCCGGGCGGCCGAGAGGAGCGCTCGAGACCTGGGGTTCGATCGGGTCACGTTATGGTTGAAAGATCAGGATGGCCGCCGCGTGAGCGCGTTAGTTCGGGGTTCTGATGGCACTGGAGAATCTGGGGAGAGGATCGTCCTCTCGCTGGCCCCACCCTTGACGCGGGTTGCTGAGGTGGCCACCGCGCGGCGGCGCTATTTCCTTACCCGACATCCCGCTAAGGACCTGGCGCCGGCAGAACGGAGACCCTTGATGGAGCCGGTAGATAAGGTCGATGGGTATGCGGGCTGCGTGCTGGTGCCGCTGATGGGGCGACGCGGCAACATCTTGGGTGTGTTGATGGTAGGGAGGGAGAAGGCCAATGGTATGGCCCTCCAGGAAAGTTTGCCGCCCCTGCAAGCCCTGGCGCACAACCTGGCCATCGTGATCGAGAATACCAGGCTATTGGAGAAAGCGCGACGGCACGCGGCTGAGCTGGCCGCGCTGAACGAGATCACAGCCAGCGTAACACAGGTTCGGGACATGCAGGAAGTGTTGAACCTGATCCTGGAACGATTGGAATGCGTGATCTCCTACGAAAGCGCGTTCATCAAGTTATTGGAGGGGAGGGAAGCCCGCATTGTGGCCCAACGAGGCTCTCCGGTCTCCTTGGACCCGGCTCGATCCGAACCTGAGGATTTATCCTGGATTGAGGTGCCGCTGTCGCTGCAGGGGCAAGTCATCGGTTGCATCTGTCTGGGCCGTCGGGAGGCAAATGCGTTCCGTCGGGAGGAAGTTCAACTCGCTCAGGTATTTGCCAACCATGCGGCGGTGGCCATTCGCAATGCGCGCTTGTACGAGGCGTTACAGCGTTATTCAGGTGAGTTGGAAGCCCAGGTTGCCGCGAGGACGGCGGATCTCCAGGTGGCTTTGGAACGCGCCCAGGAGGCCGATCGACTGAAGAGTGCCTTCTTGTCGACGATTTCCCATGAGCTACGCACGCCGTTAGCCGTCATCAAGGGCTTTGTATCCACGCTGTTGCAGAATGATGTGCAGTGGGAGCCGGAGATGCGGCAGGAGTTCCTGGCCACGATCGAGCGCGAGGCGGATCATTTGACGGGACTCATTGAGCAGTTATTGGATATGTCTCGGCTGGAGGCCGGCGTCCTGGCAGTGGATCAACGTCCATGTCGTTTACAGGACGTTTACGCGAATGTTGCCGATCGTCTTCAGCTTTTGGCACGTGATCATCGGCTGAGGGTGGACTTCCCGGATGACTTGCCGTTGGTGCACGCCGATCTGCATCGAGTCGGGCAGGTGCTCTCCAACCTGGTCGAGAACGCGGCTAAATACTCCCCTGCGGGAAGCGAGATTGTGATCCGGGCAGTGCGCGCAGATGGTCAGGTGCTCGTCAGCGTTACCGACCAGGGCGAAGGAATAGCACCGGAGTTTCACGAGCGCATTTTCGAGCGGTTTTTCCGGGTTCAAGATGAGCCGTCCCGATCAGGGACGGGGCTGGGCTTGGCGATCTGCCGCGGGATCGTGGAAGCTCATGGGGGGCGTATCTGGGTCGAGAGCGTGCCAGAGGAAGGTAGCACGTTCTCGTTTACGTTGCCGATCATACGAGATTCTAAATAGGGAGGGTGGGACAAATTTATGAGCGAGCTGAAGATTCTGATTGTGGATGACGATGCGAACCTGCTGCGTTTCCTGGAGGTGAATTTAACATCGCGGGGGTATCAGGTTATCCAGGCCCGGGACGGGGTCGAGGCGTTGGAGCAGTTCAGGCAACACAAGCCGGATTTAATCATTCTCGATCTGATGATGCCGCGCCTGGACGGTTGGCAGGTATGCCAGCGCATCCGGGAGGATTCCATTGTGCCTATCATCGTCCTAAGCGCTCGCGGCGATGAGGATGGCAAGGTGGAGGCGCTGTACCTGGGAGCGGATGATTACTTGACGAAGCCATTCGGGGTTCGTGAGCTGTTGGCTCGGGTTCAGGCGGTACTGCGTCGGTCCATCCCCTCCGAGCTGGGACATCAGGCGAGGGAACGGGACATCATCCTGGGCGATTTGAAAATCCATGGGGAGACGCATACGGTGGAATGGCAGGGCCGATCCATCCACCTTACCCCTACTGAGTATAGCCTGCTCTACGAGCTGGCCAGCAATTCACCGCGTGTGCTCTCTCATGCTGAGCTGTTGAAGCGAGTGTGGGGGCCGGAATACGAGGGGGCAAATCACTACATCCACATTTATATGGGAAGGCTGCGCGCCAAGCTGAGCGATCGAGTGATCATCACGGCGCCTGGGATAGGGTACCGGTGTGGCATCCGGCCAGATAATCAACCTATTCCAGGAGGCTGAAAGCCCCCATCGCAGCTCCCGGACTTAGCGAACTGTTTCACCTGGCCGAGTCGTTGGCTTCGGCTGTATGCGAGGCGTCAAGATGCGCTCCGGCGCGGATCCACGCCGCGCGATAGGTTGAACACGGCGGCCCGAAGAGCTGTCCGCGCGAGACGGCGTAGGAATGGATTGTCTATCGGCGGGATCTCGTGGAGGTGAGCGGCTAACCAAGCCGCTCGTTGGGCTGTGACTGTCTCTCCCGCCAGTGTGAGCCACCGGCTCATCCAATGAAGTCGGTCGGCGAGCAAGGGCACCTTCTCCTCTGGAAACGCGCGGGTTACGACCCGGTCAACAGCCGATTGGAGAGCTTCCTCTTGCTGAGGATCAAAAGCACGTGCTCCTATTCCTTCCGCGATCTCGTATACCCACGGTTCGTGTATGTTCCACGTGTAGAAGGCAGGGTGCTCCAGCACGGTGACGGCCTGTTCCCAATCCCCGACCGTGAGGTCGGGCGTCTCCCATGACCACGATTCCGGGGGTGACCACGGGCTATCCCAAAGTTGAACGCTGTAGAAGCGGTAACTCATCGGCAGGGAATCGCCACGCTCTAGATGGCGTGAGACCGCATGGGCCAGCACCTCCCGGGCGGCGTCGAAGGGCGCTTCCAATAGGAGGGTGGCTGCTGCGGGTTGGGGCGCACGCACTAAGTGAACCATGCCGATCAGCGGCTCTCCCGGTAGTCCCATGAAAGGAACCTCATCTCCATAGACCGCGTGGCGGATGCCTTCTTGGTCGTGAATCAGCACCCCGATGAAGTTGCCGCCATCCTCTCGCGGGGTCCGGCGGATGAACCAGAGCGCCTGATAACCATCGCTGTCGATGGGGCTGATCAATGCTCGCCATGCAGGCACTTCTGAGGAAGCGATCCGGACGCCGCTGAGCATGAGCTTGCGCAACCCCCGGTCGGCCAGCGGATGTAGAGACTGAGGAAGGTGGGGCAGCAGGCTCTGGAGCGCTACGGCCGCGGCCGGCAGGCGTAGGCTGGACAGTTGTTGCAGCGCGGCGCGGGCTACGGGTGGGCGGGGATCCATCGACAACATGCGTAGTATCTCGACCACGTCAGGCGGGTCCAGCCGGCTGGTGGCCTCCACGATCATGAGCGCAACGTCTACCGGTTCTTCCTCCAACTGGCTCAGGTATTCCATCAAGGTGGGAGGATTGGCTTTTATCTCGGCCAGTGCCTCCCTCAAGGACTCCAGGGCAAGTATGCGTGGGTCGGCTAGCCCGTCGAAGAATGTAGCATCAAGTCTCTCTCCCAAAAAGCGCTCCAGGATGGTCATCGCAGCTAGGCGCGCGCGATCGGGGCGTTTCCGGTCGCGCGCCGCCGCGCGCAAGGCAGCTACCGTCGGCTCCCGGGGGAGCAGCCGTGCCAGATACGCCAGCCCGCCGCGCACGCGCGGATCGTCCGTATCCAGGTGTGCTACCAGAATGGACAACGCTGTCTCCCCATACTGGGCGACCTCGGTCGCGCGTCGGATGAGGTCCTCCTCATCTTCAGCCTGACTGAATGCTCGGATAGCTTGTTCAACCTGATACCGTTGACGTAGTGTAGTGATGATCTTCGAATCCTCTGGTGACATAAGCGGCTCCATATTCCCTGCTATTGATGCGCGGAGAGGCTTGAACCTATGCTGGGGACGAGTCAGACGGGGGAGATAGCTGCCCCAGTAACGCTCTGATCCGGCTCGAGAGCGAGCACCGTGGCTCATCCTCTGCCCCGGGCATGCGCAACGAGCGGGCCAGCTCCCGGAGGCTCCGGGCCAGGTGGCTGCGCGGCGAGCGCATGACGACGGGGACTCCTCTGTTAATCGAGCGAAGCGCCCGCCCAGGGTCGAAGGGGATCTGTGCAATCCGATGCGCCTTCAGCTCCTCTGGAAGATTCTCGAGGGGGATGCCACCCGCGCGGTTGGCTTGGTTGAGCACGACCGTTATCTGAGCCTCCGTTTCGTCTGCTGCCACGTATTCCGGCATCAGTGTAAGCAGGTCGACGGTCCGCCGCAACGCGGGGACCTCGGGGATCGTGACCACGAGGACGTGCGTAGCCAGGTGCATGAGCACCTCCAGCGATTCCTCCTGGAGTAGGGGAGCGTCGATGATGGCATATTCATGTCGGCCGATCATGGCATTCAGGATGGGAACCAGGAAGTCCGGCTCCGGGGGGTGCTCTAGTTCCTCAGACGGGGCGGAGATCAGCCGCAGCCCGGATTTATGTTCGTAGGCGATGCCAGCGACGAGTTCTGGCTCTACGTCATACCCGTAGTCGATCACGTCAGCTAAGGTGTGCGTGGGATGCATGCCGAGGTGGACGGCCGGATCGCCTCCCGGGATGTCGGCGTCGATCAGGACAACTTGCTCTCGCCAGTAGCGGGCCAGGGCCACGCCAAGGTTGACCGCGATCGTCGTCGCTCCCACGCCCTTTTTAGCGCTGGTGACCAGGATCGTGCTTGGGCGTGAGGCCTTATCATAGTGCAGCAGGGCATGAATGCGCTCGACGATTTCCTGCTGTTTCACCGGCTTGACGACGTACTCGTTGGCCCCTAGCTCCAGGCCGCGAACGATGTCCCCCGATTGTTGCAGACGGGAGAAGATAATGATGGGACGGGCACGGCCGCCGGGCAACAGACGCAGCCGGCGGCAGAGGTCAAACCCAGCCCGGTTCTCGATGGCGACCTCCAGCACAACCAAGTCGGGATCACGGCGCCGGGCGGCATTCAATCCCTGAGAAACTGAGTAGGCGCTGATGACCTCGTGTCCATACGGCTGCAGGGCGAGTTTGAGGAAAAGGTGTGTATCGTTATCGTCGTCAATCACCAAGATGCGCGGACTCACGGCCGAACCTATCCCTTCCTATCGGGCGAGCGGTTAGGGGACATTGCCCTCCAGCCGCATCTCCATGATCCGATCCAGTCGGAAAGCCCGTTGCTCTCGACGCAGGTGGCAGTACGCGATCAGGTAGCCGTCATATGCGTCCAGTGGCTCCACATAGCGCTCGCTGAGGGCGCCCTGTGCGTTCACGTAACGCAGCCAGAGAGGCCGATGGGTCTCCAAGGCCTCGCGCAGCGGCGTTGGCAGGTGTTCCCATGTCGCCTCCGGCCAGCGAATGGTACCACCCTGAGCGCTGATCAGATCTCCCAGCGTGCGGACGCCGCCCCATCCGAGCCGGCTTACCATCGCCTTAAGCACGCTCCATGTTGCCTGAGCGTCCCCAAGTGCGCTGTGCGCGTGGTGAATGGGAACGCCAAGCGACCGGGCGACATGCTCCAGGCTGTTCCGACGTAGCCGTAGCCACCGACGCGCCAGGGAGAGCGTATCGATCGCATGGGCGGATGGAGGTGGCCACCGCAGCCGTCGCCATTCCGCTGCCAGGAAGCCCAGGTCGAACGGGGCGTTGTGTGCGACGATGACGGTTCCCTCCAGCAGATCACGCACGGTTGGCGCGATCTCCGCGAACCGGGGGGATTGTCGGAGTGCCTCGTCCGGGATGTTGTGAACTCGTCGTGCATCCGGATCAACAGGGCGCTCTGGATTCACGCGTTGGGAAAACATCTCCGGCTCCTGTCCGAGCTTTCCCCGCACGATGGCTAACTCACAAAGGCGGTGCCCCAGGCCGGGCTTCAGGCCTGTGGTCTCTACATCAATCACGGCGAACGTGATCTGGTCGAGCGGCTGATACA
Organism: Anaerolineae bacterium; assembly: GCA_021159845.1. GTDB lineage: Bacteria > Chloroflexota > Anaerolineae > DUEN01 > DUEN01 > JAGHDS01. The sequence goes on along the minus strand of JAGHDS010000188.1, from coordinate 3,565 downwards.
GAGATGGCTTAGGTATCCCTTTCATAATCTCGCAATCCCTCGCGACGCGAATAGCACAGACGTATCCTACCACGGTTAGCTGTTGAGCGCCAACGTAATCTGGTGTATAATGAGATCGGTTACTGTTGTTCAGTTTCCCTTAGTTATGAAGGCATCTGAGATCCTGATTGTTGGATAGGAATCATAGCAAGGAGGTCATCGCGATGGAGGTTATCAAGCGGGCCATCGCTGAGCGCTATCGCTGGCTTGCAGGCGTGATCCTGATTATTTCCCTCGTCTCGGCCTTTTCCCCGGCTGTCAGCGCGCAAGGGAGCGGTGGATATTGGTATACCGTGCGCCGGGGTGACTCCTGGGCCTCCATCGCGGCGCGTACCGGGATCAGCGTGGCGGAATTGCAGCGGGCGAATCCGAAGGCGATCCATCGTTACCATTGGCTTTACCAGGGGGAACGGATATGGATTCCTCAGCGCGGCAGTGGGGCGGGCTACTGGTATGTTGTGCGCTCGGGTGATTCCTGGACAAGCATATCGCAGCGCACCGGGATCAGCGTGTGGAAACTCCAGCGGGCGAATCCGAAGGCAATCCATCGTTTCCACTGGCTTTACGCCGGCGAGCGCATCTGGATCCCCAGCAGCAAGCCTGTCCAGACGCCGACACCTACGCCGCCGTCCTTTGCTTGTCCCGAGCATCTGTCCGATTACGGCGATGCGATGAAGGCGCTGTTGACGGATACAAACGGCGATGTCCGCGCGCTCACAGCTTGGTTGACCGGGTGTGGCGTGTTGGCGAAGGACCGCGGGGTTGTACGCTCGGTCGATATCACTGGTGATGGGAAGAAGGAAGTCGTTGTGGCCTTAGGCGCGTCTGGCACCGGGATGCCAGCCCCACCCGGTGATCTGTGGGTGCTCCGCCCATCCGGCTGGACCGTCGATTTCCAGGCGAATGCAGCAGGCCAAGTCAAGGTGCTGGATGTTGGCGATGTGAATCAAGATGGACACATGGACGTCGTCTGGCTGGAGACGACCTGTGGCGCTCATACCTGCTTCGGTTCCGTGTATGTCATCTCTTGGACAGGACAGGAGTTCGAGAGCTGGGTAGACGGCACGTTAACGATGGCCTACCCGGAAGTCCGGTTGCAGGACGTAAGCGACAAAGGAACTGGACGGGAGATCATCGTGCATGGCGGCGTTATCGGCTCCGTGGGTGCTGGGCCGCAACGGGCCTGGACGGAGGTCTGGGCCTCCCCCGGTGGCGCTCCCTATGTTCGGATCAGCAAAGTCTACGATCCGTCCGACTGCTTGTATCACACGGTGTTGGACGCCAATCAGGCATTTCTGAACGGCCGGGCGGACGGCTTCGCTAAGGCGGTGACGTTGTATCGCAAGGCGGTGGAGGATCCTACGTTGATCGCGTGTTGGGTGCGCCCGAATGAGCTGGAAGAGCTACGCACCTTCTCTGCCTTCCGATTGGCGATGGCCTACGCATATCAGGGAGACATGGCTAACGCTGAGGCGACGATCTCGTATCTGAAGAGTACGTATCCGGGAACCGTTTATGCCCAGATTGCGGATGTCTGGTGGACGGCTTATCAGCCGGCGCGGGATATGAACGCCGCATGTGCCGCTGTGAACGCGTTCGTGGCTGGACCGCCGGCACACCCAGAGGCTTACGAGATGTTGGCCGATTACGGGTATGCGAATCCGTCATTCTCCGCCTCTGATGTTTGCCCGGTAATCCCGTAAAGGGCATATTTCACGCGGACGCGTCTGCTGAGCCTATCGAATATCGAAATGCATGTGGGTTCCCGGCTTCCTCAGGAGGCCGGGAATTTTTTCCTAATACAGCTCCGGGCGGCGATCCTGCAATACCGTGATCTTGCGGCGTGCCCGTTCAACCTGAGTCAGGTCTAGCTCTGCGGTAAGTACGGCGCTCTTGTCGTCCCCAACGGTTAGAATGTCTCCCCACGGACTGATGAAGGCAGATGCTCCACCGAAGAGCGTCCCTGGTTCCCCCCCCACGCGGTTACACCCGGCCACAAACATCAGGTTCTCGATCGCTCGGGCGCGTAGCAAAGTTTGCCAATGCACCACGCGGGTGCGTGGCCACTGGGCTGGGATCAGCGTCAGCACGACCCCATCTACGGCGTAGCGACGGAAAAGCTCGGGGAAGCGTAGGTCATAGCAGATAGCCAGGGCGGTGCGTCCCCAAGGCAGATCAAAGGTGCGGATCTCATCGCCTGGGGTCAGATATCGATCCTCTTCCATTGGGCGGAAGAGGTGGGCTTTGCGATAGATCGCCCGCAGCGTACCATCCGGATCCCATAATGTGGCGGTATTGTAGTAGGCGCCATCATCCCCGAGTTCCAGCAGTGAACCGGCCAGCCAGGTGTGGTGCTGCCGGGCCAGCGCAGCCGACCAGGCGAAGGCGCCATCGCTCAACCTGGCAGCATACTGGCTGGCGTGAGGGAGATCATATCCACTGGCCCATAGTTCGGGTAATAACACCAAATCGGAGCCGCGGCCGACAGCTTCTCTCATGGCCGACGCCACGTGCTCCATGTTGGCGTCGGGCTCTCCCTCGCGGCAGTCCATCTGTATGAGGGATACGACCAGGCTCATGACGTTTTCTCTTCCTCTGAAGGGGGCTCCGTTGCAGGCGGCTCGTTCAGGGATTCCTCGTCGATGACCGCCACCTCGGGTTCCGGTGGTGCGGCGGGCTTAGTCGATTGACCGGCCGCCTCCTCCGTGCTCTTGTCCGGCGTGGCGATGGGCAGAGTCGTTGTGGGGCGCATATGCGCAATCTCGCGCACGAGCAGGAGTAGCCCCAGCAGGATTGGAACCAGGGGCCATAGCTTGGCGATGAACTGCTCTTGCCCGGCCGTGAGCACATAGATGAACAAGCCGGATACGATGAGCGCCGTGCCGGGGATCAGCGCCCACCAGACCTCGCGCTTGGTTGGCCCTAGCAGGTAGACGAGGAAGAAGACGAGCCCGATGCCGGTAAACAGCAGGGTGTTCAGCACGTCTGCGGACAGCCGCGGGCTGAGTAGCACAGTCAGACCGACGATTAACAGGATGCCGCTGGGGATGATCACCCACCAATCTTTGGGATCCGCCAAATAGACGATGGCAAACGCGGCGGCGATGCCGAACAGGAGCAGGCTCGTCAGCGTCTCGCCACGGGCGCCCCCCCGGGTTCCCAGGTAAATAACAGCGCCCACGCTGATGAGGGTGAAGCCGGGAAGCACAGGCCACCATTGAGAACGATCATACGCGTAGTAAGCTAGAAAGCCGATCCCGGAGAGGGCTGCGATGCCGGCTGTGATGTACTCCAATCCCGGGCGTAACGCATCGAAAACGCCGAAGTTGAACAGCAGGATCAATATACCACCTAACAGCAGCAGAATTCCCCATATGAACGAGGCCACTCGTTGTCGCACTTTTGCCTCCTTATCAGGCCCTTCTAACTGGGATCGGGTGAAGCTGACGGTAGTGCCCCGACATTATATCACATCGGCGTGCAAAGCCGCCCCGCGCGGTAATTGTTCACTGTTGGGGTAAGAGAG
>JAGHDS010000422.1 GCA_021159845.1 Anaerolineae bacterium | reverse complement strand
CTAACAAGATCTCGGCCCGTTTGGCTGCAGGACACACAACTTCGTGAGACTTGGTGTACGAGGATATAGCGCAGCTAATCTCTCTTACCCTAACAGTGAACAATTACCCATATGTGGCGATTACCTGCCCGGATGATCCGAACCGAGCTAGCCGCCTGTCCCCTTGCGATGAAAGGTTTGCTTCAAACGTTTGCCGCTATCCGTACCCAGACCAGGGCTGGCTACTAACTTCTCTCTCTCCTCTCCGACATGCTGCAAGACATCATGGCCTCTAAGGCAGGTAGCCCGAACCCCTCATACGTCGGGATAAATACGAACATATCAGCCAGGGCGTACATGGCGGGCTTATCCTCCTCCGAGATCCATCCAGGAAAGTATACCCACGACTCAATGCCCAGATCACGAGCCACGCGCCGGGGGTCTGGTGTGAAGGGTGTATCCTGGCTGGGCAGGCGTCCAGCGATCACCAGTGGCACACCGCGATGTCTCCCCTCTTGCACCAGGTGAGCGTAGGCAGTGAGGAGACGCGGCACATTCTTGCGCGTGTCAAAGCCTCCCAGGTACAAGATGAATCGCTCGGGTAGGCCGTATCGTTCCCGGACACGCTGCAGCTCCTCCTCCGGGATGGGGCGGCCGTACCGCTCGTCCGCCGCCAAGTATACCGTACGCACGCGCTCTGACGGCACACCCAGATGCTTTATAATGTCCTGCCTAGACGCCTCGGAGTCGGTGAGGATGAGGTGAGCGCGGCGAGCTGTATGAGCGACCAGAGTCGTGTATAGACGCTGCAGAAAGCCGCCCCGATACCCGGGCAACAGCAACGGGATCAGGTCATGTATGGTCACAATGATGCGACAAGGCCGCCACCAGGGAGATCCCCAATATGGGATATGGGCGATATCCACGTCTAAAGCCTGGCAGGCGCGGGGAAAGGCGATTTGCTCAAACCACACTTTGGCAAGATTCTCGTGCACCCGATCGAAAGGTGTGCTCACACGTACAACCTGCCACCCGGACACATCCCCCACATGCCCAGCCTGCCTGGGTACGATCAGCCAACGTTCATCATCCGGGGAGGCGCGCGGTAACCAGCGCACCAGGCCATGCAGAACCTGACCGCTACCCGTGTTCATCTGCCCCCAAAACCACCCATTCAATGCAATCCGCATCACTTCCCCCGAAAACGCACGTTCGGCGGCCTGAGCCAAGCCGCCGAACGTCTCATAACGGAGATCGATTTTACTTCGATTGGCGGAAGAAATCGACCGTGCGTTTGAGCCCCTCTCGCAGGGAGACGGTTGGCTCCCACCCTAGCTCCTTTCGAGCTTTCGAGGCGTCGATGTAGATGCGGAAAACCTCCCCCTTCTTTGGAGGCCCATAGCGAGCTTCACCCGGATAGCCGGTGATCGCCTTTAACTCAGCGAAAATCGTGTTCACATCGGTAGGAATCCCGGATCCGATGTTGTAAATCCCATTTCCCTTCTCCAGGGCCAGCAAGTTCGCCCGGGCGATATCACCTACGTAGACGAAATCTCGTTGCTGCTCCCCGCTGCCGTTGATAGTCGGCTGCTTCCCCTGGATCATCAGGCCGGTGAAGATCGCCACCACGCCCGCCTCTCCCAGCGGGTCCTGGCGCGGCCCATACACATTCGGGTATCGCAACACCACATAAGGAAGTCCATAATTATGTCTGTACAGATAGAGATAATGCTCCACTGTATGTTTGCTGGCCCCATAAGGATCCAGTGGGTTAATGGGATGATCCTCAGTCACCGGCAGGAACTCAGGCTCTCCATAACAGGCTCCTCCCGTCGAGGCGTAGATAAACCGCTGGGAGCCGTACTTACGCGCCATCTCCAGCAACACGATGGAGCCTAAGATGTTCACCTCGGCGTAGGTGATCGGCTCTTCCAGCGACTGACGCACGTTTGCCAGCGCCGCTTGATGGCAGATGACCTGTGGCTTCTCCGCGGCGAAAACCGTCTCGACTGCCTCTGGCTCGCGAATATCGACTTCATAAAATGTTGCTTTGGGATTCACATTCTCCCGCTTACCGGTCACCAGATTATCAATGACAACCACATCATGGCCAGCTTCAATGTACGTGTCCACGATATGGGAGCCTATGAACCCCGCTCCACCCGTTACCAAGATCTTCGTCATCGGTAGTCCACTCCCTTTCTTTTCGTAATGTACCTCGCTCAAAGATACACGAAAGGTTCTGGGCTGTCAATGATTGCCTTGTGGGATCATTTTCATCATTGGGGTAGGAGGATCACTCACATGCGCATGAACGGTGCAGCATCCCACACATATCAAGCTCAGTGAACCCGTGCATTTAGCATTATGCTTTGTGTCCAGTACCTGGTATCATAGGATAAGCGTCGATCATTAAGAGGCTGGCGGTATCATATGGGTACATCACTGATTCTGATCACGAACGATGATGGATTGGCATCTCCCGGACTGGTGGCCGCCGTACGCGCAGTCCAGGGTCTAGGCGATCTGCTGATCATCGCCCCTGCTCAACAGCAGAGCAGCATGGGACGCAGTATGCCCAGCGGTAACAGTTGCGCGATCTACCCTCATGTGCTACGCGTGGGTAGCACGGAATACACGGCTTATGCCATTGAGGGCTCCCCGGCGCAAGCCGTGTTACACGGGACCATCGCTGTGGCTGGCCGTTTACCGGAACTGGTGATAGCAGGCATCAATCACGGAGAGAACCTTGGCACTGTGACCACGCTCTCCGGCACTGTGGGAGCCGCGTTGCAGGCAGGCGCTATGGGGATTCCCGGCCTAGCTGTCTCGCTGGAAGTCCCGTCCACATTTCACTATAACCATAATTCAGGCACTCTGATCGACTGGTCAGCGAGTGAGTACTTCACCCGCTACTTTGCCCAACGCCTCCTGGAAACGCCGCTACCTCCTGATGCCAATGTGATCAAGGTAGACATACCCGCGGAGGCGACGAGAGACACACCCTGGCGAGTTACCCGGCAGTCCCTGCAACCTTACTACCGAGCGTATCTACGACAGCCACCGCGCTTCGGGGAGCCTCAGGAGCTAGCCTATGAGGTGTACATCGACTGGGAGACGCTGGAGCCAGACTCCGATATCTGGGCATTCGCGCGGGACCGCGTTGTCTCCGTGACTCCCCTCTCCTTAAACCTGAGCCGGTGTGTCAATTTGGGCTGGTTCAGGGGAGCGCTATTGCAGGCGGACGAGAGAGGAAATCAGAAGTGAAGGGGAATCAAAGAGATCAAGGGCCTGTCGTGAGGATGTATGGCCATCCGGTCAAATCGTCCTGTTCCGGGATGTCAGGGTACAACTCTACGCGAGGGGATGTTCCATGAGGGCACTGAATCGGCTTGGGTGGATGATCGCGGCGGGGATCGGAGTGCTTCTCCTCATCGCTTTCGGTTCACTGTGGATGATGCGTGGAACCATGCAGGAGACCGAGGATTACCTGAATGAGAACACGCCGGCTGGTGTCGTCCATGATGCGTTCATCGCCCAGCAACGCGGCGACGTTGACCGACTGGAAGGCTATCTCACTCACCGCGCGAGGGAATCAATCCGAGGAGGCACTATTCCACTGCCTCCTCGGGATACGAATATTGCTGTCCGCCTGCACATAAGCGGCGTCCGCCAGGAGGGAGATCGAGCGTGGGTGGATGTTACGGTCACCCATTTCTCAGCGCGGGGACCCTTTAACCGATCGGAGTGGTCATCCGATTATACCGTACCCCTGGTCCGTGAGGACGGCAAGTGGCGCATTGATCAGTATTTCCCCTTATGGTGATAGTGATGGCTTCTGTTCGCCGCATCTATATATACGTGATGTGCTTAATCACCCTGATCGCTCTGCTGGCTGGCGTGACTAATCTGACGGGTGTCCTGCTCGCTGTATGGCTAAGCCCTCATTCCCGTTACGACGTGAACACGCTGCTATGGGCCCGTCGAGCATTTGCCCAGTGGGGCGCCATGATCCTGGTTGCTTTGCCTCTGTATGCCATCCACTGGACATGGGCACAACGGATGACTAAACGTGACGAGGCGGAACGCACGGCTTCTTCCCGCAAGGGCTATCTATACATCGCGCTGGCCATCTTGTTACTTGTGGGAGCCGGCTTCGCCGCCCGGTTGATCCGCGAGGTCGTGTGGGTCTTGGTAGGCGGGGAGACGTCGGCGGAATGGCCCAGCCAACCGATAAGCTGGCTGGGCAACGCGAGCTTCGCTGCCATAGGGTGGGCATACATCTGGCGAACGATTCACCAGGATGGCGACTATGGGGAAGAGGTCGGTTGGGCGGCCAACTGGCGACGTCTTTACTTCACGCTGGCCGCTCTAGGTGGGCTGGTGATGATGACGCTCGGCACGGCTCGCCTCTTACGGTCCATCCTGGAATTGCTCGGCCCTTCTCGGACGATCTACGATGTGACGGGAAATTGGTGGCGGGCGCTCCTGGCAGACGCCGTGAAGTTGGCCGTGATCGGGTTGGTCATATGGTGGCCAGCCTGGCATGGCCTGATGGGATGGGCGAGACGATCACCCGACGAGCGGCAGGCTGTCCTTCACAAGATATACCTGTATGCCGCCGTCCTATTGGGGACAGGCATAACTTTAGGATACGCCGCCTGGCTCCTACGACTGGGGATCCTGGCAGCGTTGAGATACGCTTTTCCTCCCCAACCACCGCTGTGGACACAGATTGCCCGCGCACTCTCCTACTTGCCACCAGGTGCGATCGTCTGGTGGGCACACTGGCGGCTGGTACGATCGGAGGCGGAACGTGTAGCCGAGCCACCGGAGGCTGCAACGATCCGACGGATCTACTTCTACCTCGTTGCGGCAGTGGGGCTAGGCCTGCTCTGGTATGGGCTTACGGACCTCTTGCGTGTTGGACTGGAGATCGGCCTGGAGGCCCCACGCCAGTCGATCGACGTCGGGAGGAGATGGTGGCAAGAGCATATAAGCCTGGCCACGGCGCTGATCGCTATAGGAGGGCCTATCTGGTGGATCCATTGGGTCGTCATCCAAACAGTCGCCCGGCGAGGTGATGACGCCGGGCGTGCTGAGCGTCGGTCGGTGATCAGGAAAGTATACCTCTACGGCAGCACATTGGTCGCCGCCGTGCTGGTACTGCTCAATCTAGCGACCGTGGTATATCGGGTTCTGAGCTTGCTGCTCGGCGAACCGCTGACTGGGTCCATCGTGCTCCAGATCGCCGAGCCATTGGCGACCGCCGCTATGGCCGGGTTCTGGTGGGGCTTCCAAGGATGGGCCATTCGTGGGGACACCCGTCTGGGAGAGGGGCTCACCAAGCCCACGCACATGGACGATAAGCGACGAGCACAACTGCAGGCAGAGCTAGAGGCCGCCCGCCGACGGGTGGAAGAGCTCGAACGCTTGTTGGAAGAGTTAGAACGGCAACCCTGATTTGCTCCCTCCTGCCCTCCACCTCGTTAACACTCGATGCGAACGAGCCACCATTCCCAAATCCCAGTCCCTAAGAGTCCAGCAGTCAAAGGCACGCAGTTTTCACTCGGTGACAGTGATCTTCTTGAGGCCGCGCGGCGCGTCGGGATCCAATCCCTTAGCCAGAGCGAGATAAAGGGCCAGCAGCTGCCCGGGAATAACGGCCACCACCGGGGAAAGCCACTCCGGGACGCGAGACGGCAAGGGCATCGGGGTTTGGGCCAGGCTCAACGCCTCCGAGCGATTAGAGATGACAAGCAGCTCAGCGTTCCGTTTCCGAAGCTGTGTTAGGAAATCCATCAAGTTCGGGAACAGCGCACCGCTGGGCGCAGCAACCAACACTGGGAACCCAGGGTCGATCATGGCCATAGGCCCGTGCTGGAAATCGGCGGAGGAGTAGGAAGCAGCGACAACATAAGTCAACTCCTTCAGCTTCAGGGCGATCTCAAAGGCCGTCGCGTAGTTGTAGCCACGGCCGATGACTACGCAATCCTCCATGTAGCGGTAACGTTCAGCCCGTTGCTTCACGGCCTCCTCCGTGATCTCCAATGTGAGCGCGACATCGTCCGGCAGTTGTGCCAGGGTCTCCAGCCGCTCCTCATCTTGAGCCAGCACGGCCGAGAGTAAAGCCAGCGTCGTAAGGGACGTGGTATACGTCTTGGTCGCGGCCACGGCCTTTTCCGGACCAGCGTTCAAATCCAACGAGAACTCGGCCGACTGTGCCAGCGGTGAGTTCGGGTCGTTGGTGATCGCCGCCGTCAAAGCTCCTTGCCGGGCCGCCTCCTGTATGACTTCGACGACGTCGGTTGATTGCCCGGATTGCGAAATACCCAGCACGAGCACATCGCGCAAGCGTGGCGGCTTGTGATAAAGGGTGAACAGGGACGGTGTCGCCAGCGCCACCGGGAGGCCGTTGAACGCGGAGAAGACGTACTTCGCATATATCCCGGCATTATCCGATGTCCCGCGCGCCGCGATCATGATGTAACGCACGTCGCGATCCCGCATAGCAGCAGCCAGTTTTTCTATCGTCCGCTGAGTAGCCTCCAAGAGGCGCTCGATTACCCTCGGTTGTTCGTGAATTTCCTGGTCTAGATATGACATGGTGACCTTTCACCTCCCTGAGATCCCCGGGCATCCTCGCCCGGCCAGGACGTGCTTGGGCTACTTGGGGCTATGTTATGTAGTGGAAATTGCCCCTCAGTCGGCCGCCGCGCGGTGTAACAGGCTAGCTGCCGCGCGGAGCTATGGCGACAGTCTCGTGAAGAGGCGGTGCCACGGCTTCTGTCTTGAATGATGCAGCGCTCCTTTATAT
>JAGHDS010000475.1 GCA_021159845.1 Anaerolineae bacterium | reverse complement strand
CATCCGCGGCCAAAGCACCCGGAACTGGCCGACTGATACCGAAAAAGCGTCTTTATCCGCATCGCCCGCTGAATGTTGGTGAAACCCGGCTTTTCGAAAAGCCGGGTTTCTTCCCGGGGGCCATCGCCGGGTCCTCGGCCTACATCATTCACCGAATGCCATTGGGACCCAGTAGGGGATCAGTGAACAATTACCACACGCTGTAACTGCTCACCTCTGAAACGTCCCCCTCGGAGCCATCCAAACTTTAGCAAGAGCTCACTCTATGGTATATTCTACCATCCAGGTCTCACCTCCAGCTTAGCGAACGGTGACTCGACCCATGAACACACCTCAGGCACGGAATCAACTCGATAGCCCGGACAAGCCGGTGACTTATCCCGTTCCCCACGCCGACAACGGGGATGGGCTACCCGGCTTCGCCATCCTCCTCGTCCTATTCATCACGTTCCGCCTTTTCACCGGTCTGCTCTACCGGCCGGGCGGCTACATACGAGATTATTCCGACTTCATCTTCTACCTGGGCGGTGCCAGCCAGATCGACCACGGAGCACTCCCCTTCCGCGACTACTGGTCCGAGTATCCGCCCCCCTTCCCCTGGATCACCGTCGCCCTGTATAAACTGGTGCGGCCGCTTCCCTTATGGGAAGATCCTCGCCTCTGGTTCAACACAGCACTTATCCTTTTCCTACTTATCTGGGAAACGATCAACCTGGTCGCGCTGTATGCAATCGCCCGGCTGGCCTGGGGACGCAGCAGCGCCCTGCGATCTGCTTGGCTATACGCAATGCTCTTCGCTCCCGTCTACACGCTCACCAGCGCATACGACGCCTTCCCCCTAGCCTTCATGCTCTTGGGGCTATGGGGAGCAATGGCGATGCGCCCTACATGGGCCGGACTGGCAATCGGCATCGGGACCAGCATTAAGCTCTTCCCTATCATCATGATCGGCCCGGCCGCGCGCCTCTTCCGCAGGCCACGTCACTGGGTCCAGCTACTACTCCCGGCGCTGTTGGTCGTGCTCGTCGTCGCCGGGATCGCCTACGCGCTCAGCCCGGCCTACTTCACCGCCTTTGCCCGAGGGCTGATCGACCGCTCCAGCTGGTCCACGGTATGGGCACTCCTCGACGGCTTCGACCATATCGGGGCCATCGTGGGCGACCGCGCTGATCCCGCGGCCGATGTCTCCTTGCACGAATCACATCTCCCCTGGCCCTGGATCACCCTGGCCTTTGGCCTGGTCTACCTGTGGGTCTGGACACGCCGGTGGGACGATCGATCTCCCGAGCACGTCATCACTCTGGCCGGGTTCACCGTCTCGCTGCTCTTCCTCTACTTCAAAGCGTGGAACCCCCAATACCTCGTATACATCCTCCCCTTCATCGCGCTTTTACTCCCCAACCTGCGGGGTGTCACTTACGCCGTTCTGCTCACCGGCCTTAACGCGATCGAGCACCCGATCCTGGCCGGGGTCCTCACAGAAACCCCGTGGCTCCTGGGCGCGGTGATCATCGCCCGCACAATCGTGCTGGGGCTCATCGCCGCCGAAACCGGGCTTATGGCGACGCGCCCTCAGCCAGCGCTGCCAAGATGGTGGCCACGGCTCGCCTACGGGCTCATGGCAACCGTCACCCTGGGACTCCTCCTGCTGACGCCGCCCACGTGGAGCGCCTACCGATCATCCCGCTTGCTGAAGGACCGCATGGGGCCAACAGCGATCTTTCTGCGCGCCCAGACCGAGCCGATCACCCTGGTTCTCACGTCCCCAATGGGGTTTCGACACATCTACCCACTCCTTCACGATCGGGCCAACCTGGTCCTGGCCGCAGGCCCGCAGCGCGAAGCACGGCTGACAGCCCTGACAAGGGCAGAGCAACCACTTTGGCTGTGGGTCGAGAACGGCGAGGATCCAGATACCTTGCAACAGTTAGCAGAGGGGCAACCCTTCATACAATTGGCGATGCCAGGCGGCACGCTCTACCGCATTGGAGACAAGACATGGACGCCAACGGGACCAGGCACCCTCGGTGGTGGCTATCGACTGATCGGCGCCCACATCGACCCGCCAATAGCCATGCCCGGGCAGAAAATCACATTGATGCTGTACTGGATGCGCGTCGGCCGCGCCGAGGGGAACTACACCGTATTCACACATCTTCTGACGCCAGAGGGTACGCTGGCCGCCGGTCGGGACAACCCACCGGTGAACGGGACAATGCCCACCGATACATGGCCGGAGCGGACGTTGATCGTGGACCGATACCGACTACGCGTGCCGTGGAACGCGCGCTCGGGCCTCTACCCCATCGAGATAGGCATGTACGACCCGGTCACCGGGCAGCGATTGCCAGCCACGGACGCCAATGGGCATCCCAGCGGCGACCGTATCCTGCTACCACAACGATTACGCGTGCTTCCCCGGCTCTGGCGAGCCTGGCGCGTCGCCAAAAGATGACGCTATCCCCGCACACCTCGGCACTCGGCATCCGAATCCATATCGTACCCTTTGACCATCTACCGATGCCCACATAGGTGGTATAATACATCGGCCTAAGGAGCGCGTGACACGCGCTCCTCATTATACAGATAATAGGGGAGCAGAAAGGATGGACGAGCGATATTGCCGCGTGACGTACATAGGTCACGCCACAGTGCTTATCGACATGAACGGCACCCGGATCATCACGGATCCGGTGTTGCGAGATCATCTGTGGCATCTGCGTAGACGCGCCCCCAACCCCAGCGCCCGACTGCTGGGACAGCGCGCCCCCGATCTGGTGCTACTCACCCATCTGCACAACGACCACACCGACCTTCCCTCATTGCGGATGCTCCCCGACGACATCCCCATCATCGCGCCAGCCGGCTCCGCGGGTTACCTAGGGAGACGACTCAAGCACCCCATCCTAGAAATCGCCACAGGCGACCGGCTCACCATCGGCCCGTTGAGCATCACAGCCACGCCCGCCTTGCACAACGGCTTGAGCACTCCCCCTCGCCCCAACGTCTCCGTGCTCAGCTACGTGATCCACGGCCTCATAACCATCTATTTCGCGGGGGACACAGACCTGTTCGATGGCATGGCCGACATCGGCCGTGAGCACAACCCCGACGTCGCCCTGCTGCCTGTCAGCGGATTTGGCCCCTACACGGGCAAGGGACACCTGACCGCGCGCACGGCCGCGAAAGCCCTCCGTCTGCTCCACCCGCGCGTTGCTATCCCCATCCATTGGGGGACGTTCAGCCCGGCCGGCCCTGGCTGGCACCGGTGGTCCTTCCTGGATGATCCGCCCTACGCCTTCCTGGCCCACGCGGCAAGAGAGGCGCCGGAGACCGAGGTTCGCATCCTGGAGCCCGGACAGGAGACCATTCTGGCCTCCTCCTTGGCACAGGCTGAACAACCGCCCCTTCACTACGCGCAGAAAGGCCGCCTGCCTCAGCCCACAGCATGACAACGGCAACGCACAAAGATCCGGCATCTTTGGGAGATGCCGGATCCAGGCTCGATCACTTGGTACCCGTGCCCACATCCCACCACCGATTTGAAATGCGCCCTCGCGATACTGGATATTGGACGAGAGCGCGAAAAGGAAGTATCCTATCCACGGTCGAGGGAATACCCTTTAGATTCACAGCGTCGTCCGCTCGGCGCGATGCCCTCATCTAACCACGAGGCAGGAGGCAAGCGTGAGGCGATCTCTAGCATACCCGGCACTGGTGTTGGCTCTGGGGATAACCATACTCCTGGTTACCTGTAGACCATCACCATCGTCAGTCTCCCCTACACAACCGCCAACCACCGTTCCTCCTACACCCACCCCCACACTAACACCAACGCAGGCCCGGCCTACCGTCCCTCCTGCGCCGACGCCCTCGCCTGCTCCTGTCGCGACGCCAACGCTAACCACCGCCACGCGCCCAACCGACATAGGCTGGCCCAGCCCTGCTG
>JAGHDS010000152.1 GCA_021159845.1 Anaerolineae bacterium | reverse complement strand
TATCTCCTCTGGGCAATCTCTTCAGCCGAGGAGATCCCCGCTCCTCCCAGGGAACTTCCCCCTCGGACAAGGTGAAGGACTAATGCTGCGATCAAGGCAACCACCAGCAAGATGGCCAGCGGCGTCAGGCAGGAGAGAGCCAGGTCGGGTGGAATCAGGGCAGCAGGAGCGGGCAGCACAGCGGGTGCACACCCGCCAAGCAGTAGAACCATCACCAGGACCAGTGAGCCCCCAAGACCTTGCCTCACATGACCCATGACACTACCCTCCCGAAGCGGATTTCTAACCACGTCTCCGAGCTAAAAACTATCTAGACCTTTCCAGGTCCAACCCCAGTCTACTCATCCGGGCTTAAGAAACGGGATAGGAATTCTGAAGAAATCCTGAATTTCTAGGGGACATCACCGTTGGGGGAGCCAGGGAGGATGGACGTGCAAATGCTTTTCGTAAGCTAGACGGAGATGATGGCTAAGCGTGGTGGGCGGAGATAGGAACGAACATACATTCTCAGCACGACAAAGATCGCGCCGTGAGCATGGCAAGGAGCCTGCAGGTAGGGTGATGTGTGGATCTCCTCTGACGCGAAAGAAGGCCTGCAAATTGCCTTTGCAGGCCTTCTTCACGGACGGGAGCGACGGGACTCGAACCCGCGATCTCCGGCTTGACAGGCCGACATGTTAACCAACTACACCACGCCCCCTTTTCCGCTCTCTCGAGCGAGCGGGAGTATACCATAGACGAGTTCTTGCGTCAAATTCGCGCTGCCGCCTACATGCTAAAGACAAAAGCCCTACCTGAGGTAGGGCTCCTGGGAGACAGACAGGGGACAGGGCCTATCACGGCTGCTCGATCTCGTGATGCTCCATACGGTAGTCGTAAATGTCCTGCATACGGTATAGGTCTTGTTGTAGGATGAAGAACCCGTGCCAGTGAGCCCAGTCGGGGCCGCCCATCAGGGCGCCCTGGCGGGCACGGCGACCCTCGTGATGCCACAGGTGGTAGTAGAGTTTCTGGAATTCGTCCTCCCAAGGATTATCTTTGAGCAACCCGGCCGCCTGGAGGTCGTCTAACATCTTCTTGGCCGGGTCATAGTAAGCCTCGTTGTACAAGCGGACCGCGTCGTCGCCGCTGGCGAAGAAACCTTCCGTGTGGGGCGCGCTGTGGCACTGTGTGCACACCTGCTCCATCTCCGCCCGACCCTCTTCGGCGTGGCCGGTGAGAGCACTCATCGGGTCGTCGCTGTTGCGAGGGGCGGAACGTTTGGCCCACAGGTTCCAATGCAGGCGTTGCGAGATATTATGGGTGACTTGCAGGTTGCCGATGCCGCTCATATGGCAAGTCGCGCAGGTCGGGGCACGATAGTCGCCGGGTTCCCATTCATTGGGCGGATTATTCCAGCTCCATGCCTCCCCTTCAGCGGCGTATATCTGGCCGTGCTTAGAGTTCTCGTAGATCTCGATGTCGGGATGATCGGGGCCCAGGTGACACGTACCACAGGATTCTGGGTGGCGGGCCTCCGCGATGTCGAACCGATGGCGGGTGTGACACACCGTGCAATTGCCCACGCTACCATCGGGGTAGATGTTGCCAATGCCCGCGGCCGGCCAGGTGTGCGGATCAGGTTCGCCATTTTCATCAACCTGGACGCGGATACCATGGCACTGGGCGCAGCCCGTCTCCTCGCTGACGCCGCTGATATCGTCATAATCGCGCCCCTCATGGTGATGGATCAGAGTCTGCATCGAGGCCTTATCCTCCACCTGAAGGGCTGCGCGGTAATGGCCGCTCGCATCGAATTCAGCAAGCTCCTTCTGGTGACATTCCCCACATCGCTGTGGGGAGACCAGCACCGAGATGGTAACGGTCAGATCCTCGTGCCCCCTGACGGCACGCTTGACGGCCATAGGCGAATTGGCATCCACCTTGTGACAATCCAGGCAACTCACGCCCACCTTGGCGTGAGCGCTGCGGGACCAATCCTCCACAATGCCGTGGGTTTCCGTGGCATGGCAGGTCACGCACTCTCTGGCATCCTCGCTGAGCTCTTTAGTAGGATAGCTACTCTCTGGTGTCGCAACTGGCGTCTGATCCGACTGGCTGCACGCCGCGATAGCTGCGGCGGATAGGGCGACGGCAATGATAACCAGAAGCAGTTTGTTCTTGCTCATGAGTCTACCTCATCATAAAGTCTGAATGCTGGACAGCCACAAGGATGCCGTTATCCATCTCTGGCTGTGTTTGTGGACCTACTTCGAGTACTTGTTTTGCAACAAGTACTGGTTGAGATTTTTGTGTCCTACTTCCGCGTGGCAGGTGACACAACGGGCGCTGGTCTCGCCGTTGAAGTACCGTTCGTGCGCGTCAGTGTAGTCGGTTTCCTCTAGCTCGGCATGGCACGAAAGGCAGCCGGAGTCATACACGAATTCCTCGTTCCTCTCGGTCTTAGCTTTCCAGTCGATCGCGTCGGTGTCGTAGAACAGCTCGGCCCACACATCGTGCAGGCCGGTTCGGGTTTTGACAAAGAGGTAGTGTGCAGCGTTATCATGGGGTAAGTGACAGGATGTACACTCTGCCTTGAGGCCGAGAGTATTGTTGCCTCCATGCAGGTCATCATGATGGGCGGCCACGAAGGGTTTCATCGTATGGCAACTCTCGCAGAAGGCATCGGTAGAAGTGTAACGGGAGCCTTCCTCCACGATAACCCATGAGGCTGGCATCATCACTCCGAGGACGCAAAGCACGATAAGCGCGTATACTATGGCCCGGGTGAGGTTGCCCAGCTTCTGGATTACGATGAAGGTTTGCTTGATCTTATTCATGAAGAGCTGCTTTTCTAGGGCAAGGGGTTGGCCGTTGGATAAATCGGAAGTGCGAGACAGTTGTTTATAGGAGCACAGGAACACAGATTGATGTGACTACAGTTTATAGGCCTTCATGGGGTTTGTCAAGGGTGAATTTTGCGTAACTGTTCGCCGTTGGGGTATGAGAAATTAGTTGCACCACGCCCTTAACATCGAGTCTCACGGAGTTGTGCGTCCCGCGATCAAATGGTCTGATCGCTTGTTGGCTCCCCCTGTAAATCCATCCTCCCCAATCCGCTCCGCCGGGTACTCAATATATTTACAGCTACATAGGGGGTAAGGGAGACGATTGGGTATCTCGTTCAGCACCTGTACGCTTAATGGACTGCCGAATCGAGATGCGCTCTCGTATCCGAGCTCGCGTCCAAAGCCCGGCAGAGTGCCATTGCACTCCTTCGACAACTCGCTATAATAGGAAACCGTGTAATGTCTTACCAACCAGGTTAAGCTCGCTCTTTCCCCCGCCGACTCTGGGAATGGATGCGTACCAGATCGGAACGCGAGCGACATATGAGCATATGGATAATGACATCTCCCCTGCTTCCTCTGCGTCATGCGCCACGATTGGAGGTGTTACACGAATGAATCATCCGGCCAGGCAGATGGGCAGCACTATCTCCCTGGGGGCCACCGGGATCCGCATCAGCCCGCTGGGTATCGGTACCTGGGCCTGGGGGGATAGCGTGTGGTGGGGATATGGGCGCAAGTACACCGATGAAGATATCCAGGCGGCCTTTCAGGCTGCCCTGGCTGGCGGTGTCAACCTCTTTGACACCGCTGAAGTATACGGCCTGGGCCGATCAGAGCGCCTACTCGGCCGGGTCATCCGCGCAACAGGACATGAAGTCATCGTGGCCACTAAGTTCTTCCCCTTCCCCTGGCGATTGACCGGGCGTAGCCTTTTCCGGGCGCTGCGTGGAAGTCTAAAGCGACTGGGGCTGAGCCAGGTAGGGCTTTACCAGATCCATTTCCCGTTTCCTCCAGTCCCCATTGAGGCATGGATGAACGCCCTGGCCGATGCCGTGGAGGCAGGGCTCGTGCGCTCGGTCGGTGTGTCCAACTACAACGCTGAGCAGATGCAGCGAGCCTACGATGCCTTAGCCCGTCGCGGTATCCTGTTGGCCTCCAATCAGGTGCACTATAGCTTGCTTCAGCGCAAGCCTGAGCGCAATGGTCTCATGGCTTTATGCGAGCAACTGGGCGTCACGATGATCGCATATAGCCCGCTCGGCATGGGGTTGCTCACGGGCAAGTACACGCCCGACAAGCCCCCTCCAGGGTTACGCGGCCAACGTTCAACACGGGAGCAGCTAAGGCGAATTCAACCCCTCATTGGGCTCCTGCGAGAGATTGGGCAGGCACATGGGGACAAAACTCCCTCTCAGGTGGCGTTGAATTGGGTTATTTGCAAAGGGGCCGTTCCCATCCCGGGAGCCAAGAACGCCCGCCAGGCTGCGGACAATGCAGCCGCGTTGGGCTGGCGACTAACGGAGGATGAGATATCCGCCCTGGATGCCGCCAGCGAGCGGGTCAGCTCGCCCGGATAAAGAAAAGGGCCCGCTCTTACAAATGTTGGTTCCTCATCACGCGTATACTATGGCGGAGCATTGCTGCCTCGTGCGCTGCGCCAGTAAGGCCATCCTGAGAACGGGCGGCCAAACCCGGCCTCATCGCGAGCGTATAGCGTCGAGGGGCTGAACGGAGACCCCAGCAGCTTTACCAAACTGCCCTGGGGGAGACATCATCACCCTACCTTCATGCGAGAACAGAGGTGAGAGGAAACTATGAATGAGCTTAATCTCGAGTCAGACCGAGTTACCATTGTGATATTCGGAGCCTCTGGTGATCTCACGCGCCGAAAGCTTATCCCAGCTTTGTACAGCCTGATGTGCGAAGGGCAGTTTCCACATGAAGCCCATATCATCGGCGTGGCCCGTAGCCCGTTGTCCAGTGAGGAATTTCGCGATCGACTCTACGATGGTGTGCAGCACTATGCCCGCTTCAAACCGACCAGCTGTGATCTCTGGCCGCGTTTTTCACAGCGTATCGTTTACCTGCGTGGTAACTACGACGATCCCGACACGTACCGCCGCCTGGCGGCCCTGCTCGATGAGACCGATAAAGATGCCAATACCCCCAATAACCATCTATTCTATCTGGCCGTTCCTCCCACGCTCTACCCGGTAATCGTCCAACAGATCGGGCAATCGGGGCTCAATCACAGAGCGAGGGGCTGGACGCGCATTATCATCGAGAAGCCTTTCGGACACGATCTGGACAGCGCGCGCCAGCTGAATGCCCAGGTTCATCGCGTATTCGACGAGCAACAGATCTACCGCATCGACCACTACCTGGGCAAAGAGACGGTGCAGAACATATTAGCGTTCCGTTTCGCCAACAGCATCTTCGAGCCGCTGTGGAACCGCAACTACATTGACCACGTCCAAATCACAATGGCCGAGAGCATGGGCATCGAACAGCGGGCGGGCTACTACGACAAAGCCGGCGTCCTGCGCGACATCTTCCAAAACCACATGCTACAATTGCTTACTTTCGTCGCAATGGAGCCACCAGCCGTCTTCAACGACAAGAGCCTGCGAGATGAGAAGGTCAAAGTGCTCCGAGCGACCCAGCTCATCAACACCTCGGACGCCGTTTGGGGACAGTACAGGGGATACCGAAGCGAGCGCGGTGTAGCGCCGAATTCCCGGACACCCACCTATGCCGCCCTCAAGCTTTATGTGAACAACTGGCGCTGGCAGGGCGTTTCCTTTTACCTGCGCGCGGGTAAGCGGTTAGCCGCGACGGTCACGGAAATCACGATGCAGTTTAAGCGTGTACCTCACCTGCTATTCCCGGAGAACGTGGATGTGCTTCCCAATACCCTCACATTGCGCATCCAGCCCAACGAGGGCATCTGCCTTCGGTTTGAGATCAAGGTGCCGGGCGCGGGAATGCGGGTGGCTCCGGTGGATATGGGCTTCAGTTACAGAGATCAATTCGACGTACAATCCTTACCGGAGGCCTACGAGCGCTTGCTGCTCGACGCGATCCAGGGGGACGCATCCCTCTTCGCCCGTAGCGACGAGATCGAGCTGGCGTGGACGCTGATCTCCCCGCTCATACACTGGTGGGACAGCCTGGATACGCCACCGCTCTCCATCTACGAGCCCGGGAGCTGGGGCCCGATCGAAGCCGATGCCCTCATGGCTCGCGATGGACGCGCCTGGATACGCGGCTGTTCGACCAACGCATAGTCAGCAGCCGCGCACCTGACGGTGGGCAGTGGGAGAGGCATTCATTCGCTGCCCACCGGGCGCGCAGCCGGATAAGCAACGCGCATGCCGATCCTTGTCAGCTGCGCCCGTTGAGCTCCTCGCGCACGGACGTGGACACCTCGCCGAACAACGCCCGGATATCCTCCTCCTCAACAGGCGAGGCCAGAACCGTCACGACATCACCCAAGGCCAGGGATGCATCCCCACGTGGGGTGATAAACTGGCCCTCGCGCTGGATCACCACCAGAAGCGCATCCCCAGGCAGGTGTAACGCGTGCACGGGCATACCATCCAGCACCGGGTTCCTTACCTCCAGTTCCAATACCTCCCGGCCTTGGGCCCCATGTGCCAGGAGGGTGAAGACATTAGGATTGCTGGCCAGGTTCTCCAGCACCGTCACCTCGGAACCCTCCTTTGTCACCGGGCGGGCTCCTATTGTGACATAAGCCTCGACATTCGCCGGATCTTGCACCCTGGCGACCACGTTGGGCACCCGTAAAGCGATCTTCGCGATCTGGCACAGGCGAAGATTATCCATCTCATCATCCAACAGAGCGACCAGGGTCTTAACCCGATCCGCCCCAACAGCGCGCAACGTCTTCTGACTGACGTCCTCCAAAGGCATCACGATCACGTTCTCGATCTTGGGTAACGGGCGAGACGCGCTCACAGGCCACGCCAACATCACGGGTTCGCTATGAGCTGACAGACGCCTCGCTAACTGCAGCGCTTCCTGATCGGCCCCAACGATGAGCACACCCGACTCGATGATGGTATCGCCAGGCGGCACGATCCGATTGAACAGGGCGGGGGATAACGTGCACGTAATGACGGCGAGCAAGATAACTGCCGAATTCACAGCGGGATCGAGGATTCCCAGCTCCAGGCCGATGGCCGCGGCGGCGATGATCAGGCTCAACCGGGACGAGAGCAACACCCCTGCTCCCACCACATGCGCCCAGTCATACGCCAACTTGAACACCAGAGAGGGAATCAACTTGATGAGGTAGGCGATCGCGAGCAGTATGGGCACGAGTAACATCGTCTGCCGAGAGGAGAGCAGCGACCGCAGATCGAAGCGGACGCCCACCATGATGAAGAAGATCGGGATGAAAAAGCCATATCCCATGACATCAAGCTGTTCGTACAGCCTCGCGTTCTCCTTGCCGCTGAGAAGAGCGATTAAGGCACCACCGAGGAATGCCCCCAAGATCACCTCCACGCCGAGCTGCTCGGCCAGAGCGATGAAGGTCAACCCGACCGCGAAAGCGCCCCTCGTATGCAAATGCCCCACGGCCTCCGCCGTCTTCCGAAACAGCGATTCCAGCGGTAGGTGCCGCCGTAGCAACAGCAGGACCCGATAAGCCGTGAGGAAAATTCCCAACAACACCAGCACTACAAGCATCTCAGGGGCTAACCCGTTCACGCGAAAGACGACGTAAACGCTGATGAGGAGCATGGTCACGAAGTCGGCCAGCAGAGCGGCAATCAAGAGGGCCTGACCGTAAGCCGTGCGTATCTCGCGGCGCTCCTTCAACGTCGGGACCACGATTCCCAAAGATGTCGTCGAGAGGATCAATGCCATCAGCACGGCATCATGTACCAGGCCCATCGATTGCAGTCCCAAAGATAACAGGAAGGCTGCAACCAGCGTGAGTGCAAAGCTCAGAAACGCCAGTAATACGGGCGAGCGCAGGCGCCCGCGATCCTCCTCGATCCACTGCGTCGTTCGTCCCAACAGGGCATCGAAGTCCACTTCCAGGCCGGAGAGGAACCTCAGGTAGCTGAACCCCAACGTGGACAACAACGACAACCAGGGATCCTCACCAACCCAGTTCAAGCCGCTCTTACCGACGATCACCCCGGCGATGATCTCGCCAACCACGATAGGAATGCGCACACTCTTGATCTGGGTGGTCACCATGGGCACGATCGCAGCCAACAGGACGACAATGAGTAAAGGGGCAAACGAAGGGGTATTGTGCATGAGCGGATACACTTACCTCACAGGAGAGAGCCCTCGGCGCCTCACGATGCGGATGCCAGCCGGCGGACGAGTTCAGCCGTGGCCTCCGGCTTCACCTTATAGCCAATCGCTATCACCCGGCCTCCCTCGTCAATACCAAAATGACTCCGGATAATCCCCATGGACGTCTTGCCAGAGGCACGCTTTTCCCCCCAGGCTCCATATGCCTCGGCAACCCGGTGTTCCGGGTCGGAAAGCAGCTCGAAGGGCAGGTTATGCCTCTCGCGAAACTTCGCCAACCGGCTGGGCGGATCCGGGCTGATGCCAATGACCACAATATCCCTAACGGCGACCTCTGGATAAACATCCCGAACCGCGCAGGCTTGTCGCGTACACCCGGGCGTGTTCGCCCGAGGATAGAAATACACCACCACCTTCCGACCTCGAAAGTCCGACAGGCTCACCTCCTTGCCATCGTCCGAGCGCAGTCGAAAGCCCGGAGCCGCATCGCCGACCTGTAACATCGCCTCCTCACCGCTGATTGGGGTGAGGCTCATCGCCCGCATGCAACCACAGATTGATAAGCGGGTCCTCCTCCGATGAGATGAGATGGTGGTTCTCGCCGGGTTCGATGATGATCACATCCCCTACCTGGACAGGGATGCGCTCCCCGTCCAGCTCCAGAACCCCGTGCCCCTGCATGATGCAGAACGCCTCTTGAGTATCGTGCACGTGTACGGGCTCATCATCATGGGTGCGAAAACCGGGTGGGTGGAAGCTTAACCCTCCCCGGTTCAGCCACTCTCCATCCAGGATTCCGGCCAATACATGCCGCCCAGAGTGTCTCCCCAGATCGCTAAAGTGAATCCGCTTCATAGTTCCCCGCCTCACGCAGTGCGGTCGAAACCCTTCACATGGTTTGACAATCGTTCAAAGCCATCAGCCGTGATCAGGTAGTCATCCTCGATGCGCATACTTCCCACAGCCGGGTCATACAGCCCAGGCTCCAGGGTCACGACCTGATTCTCCTGCAACGGCTCCGAGCTGCCCGGTACCAGGAATGGCGGCTCGGGGTGCATCAGCCCCAATGCGTGGCCCGCATGGTGCGTGAAATAGGCTGCCACGCCAGCCCGCTCGAAGACCCCGCGCACGGCCGCGTACACCTCCCCGCCGGTTACCCCTGGCCGCAACGTGGCCTCACCAGCCGCTTTGGCTTGCAAAAGCAAGTCCATGTAACGACGCTGCGCATCCGTCGGCCGCCCCACGGCATAGGTATTGGTGATGTCCGCCCGGTACCCATCCAGCACCGGGAAGAAGTCCACGATC
>JAGHDS010000292.1 GCA_021159845.1 Anaerolineae bacterium | reverse complement strand
CACTGCCGCGCCGCAAAACCTGCGCCGGCATCCTGGTGCCCGAACTGTATGCAAAGCTCAGAAGTTTGGGGGCGCCGGGCAAGGTCTTTGCGCAGCCGGCGCGCGCTTTTGCCCGGGCTCACGATTGGGTCAACGGGCTGATCGTTCCCACCCCCTATTGGTTCGGCAACGCGGATCGTCATGCCCTCGATGCCTGGCTGCTGGAGCGGCTTCCAGACGAGATAGACGTGGCCGAGAGGACCCACTTCAGGGGATTCGAAGAACAGGACGGGGAACTGACCGTTTACCTCTCCCATGGCGGCGAATCTCACACGGTCCGCGCCCGCTACCTGATCGGGGCCGATGGCGCAGCCGGGAACGTGCGCTTACAACTGGGGGCGCTGATGCCGCCGCAATATCTGTGCGTCCAGGAGTTCCTCCGTGCGGATCTGGTGCCGCGCCATCTGGAGGGCATCGTGGATGAGCGCCTGACTCCCGCCTACATCTGGGTCTTCCCCAAGGCCGAGGATGTCGTCCTGCTGGGGGCAGCCTTCCCGCCCGGCACGAGGGACGCCCGCGCCCGCTTTGAGCACATCAAGGCCTTGATCCAGGAGCGGCTAGGTTTTCACGGCGAGCTTCTGCGGCGGGAGGGCGGCCAGATCATTATCCCTCGCACTTCTCGGGATCTCTACTTCGGCGAAGGGGATGTGTTGCTGGCCAGGGAGACCACCGGCCTGGTATCCGCCCACACTGGCGACGGGATCAGCTACGCCGTGCTCACCGGCGAATTGGCCGCTCGGGCCATCGACGAAGACCACGAGGCACCCTTACCACGCTATCGGGAGCTGGTGCGGGACCAGGTGCAGCGAGCTCGCAGGGCCATGTGGCTGGCCCGCGTCCTGCACCGGCCGGGCGTCCGGCGCGGCCTGCAATGGCTG
The DNA here is from genome assembly GCA_021159845.1 of Anaerolineae bacterium. GTDB lineage: Bacteria > Chloroflexota > Anaerolineae > DUEN01 > DUEN01 > JAGHDS01. Next base: position 1,634 of record JAGHDS010000292.1, on the reverse strand, counting down.
GGGGGCATCGCGCGGGCCGTCTCGCTGGTGTCACCGCCCGCCTCACTGACGGAGGAGGATGGCTGATGTGTGCTTCCCCGACAGACAGCGTGAGATCGCCGCTGGCGCGGTGGCTCTCTTGCCTGTTTCACCCCTTTGTGGTCGTCGTCCCCACGATGCTGGCGATGCTCTATCACAGCACTAGCTCGGTGATGGCGGCGCTACAGTGGACGGCTCTGTGTGTGGGTTTTGTCATCGTCCCGGGCGTCCTGTGTCTGTGGTGGAAACTGCGTCGGGGGGAGTATGCGGATGCCGATGTCTCAGTGCGCTGGCAACGCCAGGGCATCTACCTTTTCGGCACGATCTGCCTCATCCTGTGCCTAGCCACATTGCTCACCCTGGATGCGCCGTTGGTGCTGGTGCGCTCGCTGTGTGCGGCGATTCTGGCCGCTCTGATCGGCGTCTCCATCAACCGCCTCTGGAAGATCAGCGCCCATATGGCAGCCATGGGCGGATGTGGCATGGCGCTATTCTGGGTGTGGGCGGGAGCACGCCTCTACATCGGCGTACTCGTGGCTCTGATCTCCCTGGCCATCGGCTGGGCGCGAGTGAGCACGGGCAATCACACGACCGGACAGGTGATCGCGGGGTGGCTGGTAGGCTCTGTGGCCGTGGTGCTCGTCTTCTCCCTGCTCGGCTGAGATACTGCCCTTGGTTTCACTCGAGCTTGTTCCCGTACGGATACCCATTGAGCACATGAACAGCAAAGGAGACGAACATGGAGACGAGAGATATCCAGGTACTGACGGTGCCCGAGGTGGCTGCATGCTCAAACTTTCCCGCTCAAAGGTCTATCAGATGGTCGAGCGCCAGGAACTGCCGGCCGTGCGCATCGGCCGCAGTGTCCGCGTGCTGAAATCGGATCTGCTGCGGTGGATTCAGGAGCAACGAGAGGATAATGGCAACGTTTTAACAGCATTTGGGAACACGAAGAGGGGGTGAACAACAGGAACTGCACAAGACTCCATTTTACAATCCGCTGATACAGAGCCCGTCCTGAATGGATACCCATGCATGGTCCATCGCCAGCAACGTCGTTGCCGGCATCACTAATCCTGTCGTTTCGATATGGGCACAATACACATCTTCGTTTGCCCATCCCTCCGGCCTGGGTATAATGAGAGTAACTTCGGTTCGGAGGTGCCGCGTGGCCAAGAGAAGAGGTCATGGTGAGGGAACAATTTACCGGCGCAAAGATGGCACTCACCTCGTCCAAATCTCCCTGGGAAATGGCCGACGCCTAAGCAAATACTTCAAGACGAGAAAAGAAGCCCAAGACTGGCGTATTGAGGCTCTAAACCAACAAAGACTTGGTACTTTACCTTCCTCCAGTCAGATTACAGTGCAACAGTTTTTCGAGCACTGGTTAGAGGTCTCAGTCAAGCCCTCTGTGAAAATAAGGGTGTATGACCGGTATGAACAACTGGTGAGGAATCATCTATATCCTTACTCGGTCAGTACAAACTGTAACAACTTAGAGCGGATCACCTGCAGACACTTTATGCCCTGGCCCTGGAAAAGGTTTCTTCGGGAACCGTCCTCAATCTGCACAGAGTAATCCACAGAGCATTAGAGCAAGCGGTAAAGTGGAGGCT
>JAGHDS010000333.1 GCA_021159845.1 Anaerolineae bacterium | reverse complement strand
TGCGCTCTTCACTCACTCTGCGTTTCCTTCCCGCCGTCGGCTCCTTGGAGCAGGTTCAAAATCATGGGCGTCACATCCGCGATGGATTGGGCACCATGAAAGGCAGCGGCACCAGGCCCCACGACCAGCAACGGCACGGGATTGTAAGTATGCGCCTTGGTGCGAGCATCTTCGAGGTTGCCATGATCGCTACTCACGACCAGCGTGGCATCCGACGGCATATTCGCCAGCAGCCCGGCCAGCAAACGGTCAATCAGTCTCCCCACCTCTTCCGGCGCCATGTCCAGTCGGCGATGCCCCACTAAGTCAGGCAGGAAGCTCTCATACAGTACCAGATCATAGCTTGCGGTCAGCACGGCCAGTCGCCGCCCCGCCTCCTCAGGCGAAATGACCGGTACATCGGAATAGCCGCGCCGGCGCATCGTCCAGTGCGTGATGTCCCAGTAGACCGCCTGGCCGTGCCGCAGGTCATCAAAAGTACGAAAGGGGAGGCCAGCGGCCAGATTGACCCACGTGGTCGCCGAGTGTCGTATCCGTCGCGTTTGGGCCCGCTCCCAGTAATCGGGAGAATACGCGTTCGCGAGGGTCGCCCGGCCGCCCCAGCCCGCTACCACCTTGAGCAGGCTGTGCTCAGCAATGATCTCCCTCAACGCGAGGGTGGGGAATGCGGAGAGATGTTGTCCGACTACCTCAGCCGCGTTGATGCCGGTGAAAAGAGTCGTCTGGCCGGTGGCGCTCTGCGGAAGGCCAGGCACCCCTAAACGGGCATCCAACGCACGGAAGAGCACCCGTCGGGTCTCCACAGGCGCCCCAATGATGAGAGGACGCCCCAGTAACTCCCGGACGGTGGGCATGTCGGCGCGGGCAAGCGGGTTAGCCTCGTCGGCGGGTCCAAGTCCTACCCCATCCAGGAATATGAAGCAAACCCGTGTCATACATGCCCTCTATCCACCACCGCCCCGGCGGGCGACATTATAGCATCCTTTATCTGCGACCGCAATCCAAAACGCCGTCGCGATCACCTCTCCGGCAGCCCCAGGAGCGCGCGGCGAAGCAGATCCAACGCATGGTTCCCGATCCAGGCGCGAGCGAGATCCTCCCGTCCGCCGAACCCCAAGTCGCGGTGGACAACACGCCCAGACTCATCGGCCAGAGCGATATGGGTATGGCCGGGGCGCTCCCCGTACAGTCCCTCGCTTTCCCCCTGACTGCCCAGGATGACTAACCCATATGCGGCGCCCGTCTGCCCCCGCCATGTCAGGGCGACCTCAGCCGCTTCCTCCGGTGTGAACGTGTGCTCATCGCCGGGGGACAACTCGATTCCCATTGCCCGCAGGGTGGGGAGATCATCCGGGACGACTGCGCTGGCTCGTATGACCTTGGCCCCATCGGGCGCCGCCCTCAGCCGCCGGGTGATCTCCCCAGCAGTGTTGGTTTCCAAGATGCTTACCTGGGCACCTCGCGCGGCCAGCTCCCGCGCGACGACCTCTTCCAGAAGCTCGTCATCGGTACCGTAGATGTAATCGCCCACCCGAGCCCGGACTCGGGCCTCCATGTCGGCAATGAGCCGATCGGCCTCGGCTTGGCTGTGGGCCTTGGCCGTGATGCGGATATCCGTCTGCCCCACATGGGCCGCCAACCCTACCGTCGGATTCTCGGAGCGCATGAGATCACCAATGAGATCGTCGACGTTGCTCTCACCGATGGCACACGTGCGGAGCACCTTACTTTTAATCACCGTGTCGCCCGTGTGCAAACGCTCCCTCAGGAAGGGAAGGACGACGTGTTGCATCAGGTACTCCATCTCCCTGGGAACGCCGGGCAGGCTGATGATGATCTTTCCCTCGTGCTCCACGATGAAAGCTGGGGCTGTCCCCACCGGATTAGGGATGACCGTTGCCTCCGCGGGGATGCGTGCCTGGCGCCAGTTGTTCTTGCTGGGCTGACGCCCCCGACGCCTGAAGAACTCCTCGATATGACGCATCGCCTCCGGGTGCTCCTGCAGCGGGCGGCCGACAGCCATCGCCACACCCTCTCGCGTGACGTCATCCACGGTAGGTCCCAATCCCCCCGTGGTGATGATGACATCTGACCGCTCCATCGCCTGACGAATGACGTAGGCAATGCGCTCCGCGTTGTCCCCTACCGTGGTTTTATAAAAAAGATTTAGGCCGATCGAGGCCAGCTGCCGGGCGATGTAGGCTGCATTCGTGTCCACGATCGCGCCCAAAAGAAGCTCTGTCCCAATCGAGATGATCTCCGCTTGCATGAGTGTCCTCGCTTCGCGTGCACGTTTCATACGTATTCAAGGTATGTTGCATTCTAGCACAGCCGCACCAGCCGGGCAATGCCGGGAACAGGCCAGAGTGCCCTCGACTTGGTGAGGCGGATGTTGAGAGGACACCAATGGGATAAGGGCGCTATACAGTACACTGCTATTTCTCGCGAGGAGAGAGCGGCCTCCGCTCTTTCCTCAGCCGCCCTCTCCTGTAGATGCCGAGTAGCCGCCCTGCGATCTACCAAACATCTGTCATCACATATTCGTGTATAGCCCTCGCCGCCTTGCGACCGGCACCCATCGCCCGGATCACTGTGGCTCCCCCGCTAACGACGTCACCTCCGGCGAAGACCCCTTGCTTGCTGGTCTTCATGGTTGCCTCGTCGACCACAATTGTACCCTTCCGACTCACCTCGATGTCCGGAGTCGTCTTCGCGATCAGCGGGTTAGGGCTGCTCCCAATAGCTATGATAGCCACATCAAGCTCCATGACGAACTCCGACCCCTCAATCGGGATAGGCCTTCGGCGCCCCGACGCGTCTGGCTCTCCCAACCTCATCCTTATCAGCTTGACTGCCTTCAGCCGGCCCTCCTCGTCGCCGGTGAACTCCACAGGATTCACGAGGAGCACGAACTTGACTCCTTCGTCCTTCGCGTGCTTGATCTCCTCGGCACGGGCGGGCATCTCCTCCTCGGATCTCCGGTAGATGATACAGGTGTTCTTGGCCTGAAGGCGTAGCGCGGTGCGAGCTGCATCCATCGCGGTGTTACCCGCACCTACAACGGCGACGTTTTTCCCACGCAGGTCGATCATCGGAGTATCATAGTCGGGGAAGCGATAGGCTCTCATCAGGTTTACCCGGATGAGGAACTCATTGGCGGAGTAAACGCCGACGAGATCCTCACCGGGAATCCCCATGAACCACGGGAGGCCAGCCCCTACGCCGAGAAATACGGCATCGTATCCCTCTTCCTGCAGCAACTCATCCACAGTGAACGTCTGGCCTATCACCACGTCGGTCTCGAATTTGACCCCCATGTGCCTGAGACAATCAAGCTCTTTATGCACGATCTCCTTGGGAAGGCGGAACTCGGGGATCCCATAAGCGAGGACACCACCCAGGTCGTGTAATGCTTCGAAGACCGTAACCTCGTGGCCCCACCGTCGCAGGTCATTCGCACAGCTCAGGCCGGCCGGGCCGCTTCCCACTATAGCGATCCTTTTTCCGGTTGATGGTTGGATAGCGGGTACTTCAATCTGTCCCGTCTCCCGCTCATAATCGGCGACGAACCTTTCCAAGTGGCCGATGGCTACAGGCTCTCCCCGTTTGCTAAGGACACAAGCCGCTTCGCATTGGATTTCTTGAGGACAGACCCGGCCGCATACCGCCGGCAGGATGTTGTCTTCCTTGATTTTCCTCACTGCGCCCAGGAAGTCCCCTTCGGCGATTCGTCCAATGAACTCCTTGATGTGTATGTTGACAGGGCAGCCATCCTCGCACGTGGGTTTGGGGCATTGCAGGCACCTGTGTGCCTCCGCTATCGCCAGCTCCGGGGTATAGCCCAGGTTGACCTCTTCAAAGTTGGATCGACGCTCTATCGGATCCCGCTCGGGCATCGCGTGGCGGTGAATTCGGAGCCGTTCTCTGGTAGTTAACCTTTTCTCGATCATGGTTCGCTCACTCCATCCTGCGGTCACTTTACTACCAGAGCCGAATCATGTGGCTGTGGGCGGCGTTCCTTTAGGAATCTGGCAAGCGCCTCTCGCTCTTCGTCCGCATAGGCCTTATTCCGGCACATCAGGTTCTCGAAATCGACCTCGTGGGCATCGAATTCCGGTCCATCCACACAGGCAAATTTGACCTGGCCGCCTACGATGACCCGACAGGCCCCACACATCCCAGTACCATCTATCATGATCGGGTTCAGGCTCACCATCGTCTTGATGCCATAAGGTCGGGTTATATCCGCCACTGCCTTCATCATGGGGACAGGCCCTACTGCCAAGACGAAATCGATCCTCCTCCCCTGATCGAGGAGCTCCTGCAGCTTATCGGTAACGAGGCCGTGGAACCCATAGGAGCCGTCATCCGTGGTGATGTACGCCTCATCGCTGACGGCTGCCATCTCCTCTTCCAAAATGACAAACTCCCTGGACCGGGCTCCGTTGATCGTGATCACATAATTTCCGGCCTCTTTGAGCGCCGCTGCTGTGGGGTAGGCGATGGCTGTGCCCACACCACCACCGATGCTCACCGTCACACCATAGTGTTTGATGTCCGACGGCCTTCCAAGCGGCCCCACAATATCCTGCAGGGCGTCCCCTGCCTCCTTCATGTTCATGGCTTTTGTCGTCTTGCCGATGCCCTGGACGATGAGGGTGATCGTTCCACTCTCTGGATCGGAGCCGGCTATGGTGAGAGGAATGCGCTCCCCCTTGTCATCCAAACGGACGATGACGAATTGCCCGGCTCTTCTCTTGCGGGCGATTCTGGGCGCCTCGATCACGAACCGCTTGATCTCCGGAGCTGTGAATTCTGCTTCTACGATCCTGAACATATTGAGCGACCCCTTGTTTTGGATTTTTGTGAATCAAGGGGTTCATCCTTCGTAGTTGAGCCCGCGAGGTCGCGGGCTCAACTATGACAGATGGCTAAAAGCGAACAAGCCCAATGCACCACACGCATTGGGCAGATTGCGCAAAAAGCAGGACATTCCCCCCCAGAATGTCCTGCGACAGGACCAACCTGCGCGAAGGCATGAACCCCATTGTTCCCCGCCCTCCAGGTGAAGGTCTCAAGGGCCTCTACTTGGTTACGGCGATGAGGTATAACGGAGTACCCATCACTGCCTCAATAACCTCATCAGAGCATCAGTGTAGCCTGAGTCCGTATGTTCTCTAGTTTCTTAGCCGTCTCCTCCTCTTCCTGCTGACGAAAATGTTCCGCCATGACACGCATGGCCTCAATCAACTCCGGGCTTAGTTCGCCGCGATGTTCCATCAGGAGCTTGCGCGTGCCATCCGGGGTACTCCGCGCGCAGCAACCGGTTGATCAATCTCAGATCGGCAGGCAACTCCTCCTCCAGAACGTCTAATGTGATATCCCATATTTCACGGAGACGACGCGCGGCCGTGATGTTCCCCTGCCGCGCGGCTGCCTCCGCATTGGCGACCACCACGTTCATGAAGGTCTCGTTAATCTCGTCCTTACGAGCGCGCAGCACAGCCGCTGGATCATCACTCTCCAACGCGGCCTGGAGCAATTGAGATGCCTCCTCAAGTACTGAGCGCAGAGCCGATTCTTGCTGCTCTCGGAGCTCCAGCACACGATCGCGCAAGGCCCTCAGCCGCCTGGCTTCCTCACGGTTACGGCGCTTTTCCGCGCGATCAATGCGCTCTGCAAGCAACTGGAAGAAGTAGTAATCCATCAATGGGAACGCTACCAAAACCAGCGCCTCAATGGCAGCGTCCTCTTTGGCATTGATCAGACGTTCCAGGATATCCTCGCGGGTCGTGTTCTCATCGATCCCGGTCAGGATGTCCCGCTGAGCCTTCAACCTGCGCCCAAAGGACGTCATCTCCATCAGTTTGTCAAGCAACAACGTGATCTGAGAGGCTGCCTGCTGATCCCCTCCGGCCGCTGCGCTCTCCGCCAGGGTGGAGGCCAAGGCGAAGAACTCAGCGTCGATCTTCTTGTCGTTCTCCGCCGCGATCGCCTGCAATTGGGCTTCATCATGTACGGCCCGACTCAGACGTTCCAGCAGGCTCAGCCGCTCACGTTGGGACTCCAGCATCTCCCGTGTGATCCCGTCCGCCTCCAATACAGCCTCGATCATGCTCTGCATGGTCAGGAATTGCCGAGGCTGCAGCAGATATGCCTTGCGCTGCGCGGGCGGCAGGGAATTCATCAGCGCGTTTGTGAGCTGGCCAATACGTTGCTGGCGCTCCACCTCAGTAAGGTTGGCCTGGGGAGGAATGAACACGCCCAGGAACTCCTTGGAGGAATCGTGGTAGAGTATGGGCGCGGAAAGGGCGACCTGTGTCCCACAAGTGGGGCAGGTAGCCATATTGATCCGGCCGGCCAGGAATTCTGACTTCAACGCCGGCTCCTGGCTCACATCAATGATCGTGTGTACCTCAGCCGTAAACTGAGCACCGCACTGAGGGCATTTTACCGTCGTTCTTTGTCTTGATGCCATATCCTGTCCTTCAACTCGTGCTTCCCAAACAGTATCAGCATGAGGGTCCAGCAGAACCCTGATGCAAGGCCAATGGCCTTCGAGTCCCCGTCCCCCAATTCACCGGAACACCCAAAAGGTATTTTCCCGAAAAGAGGCCCTGATTGCAAATTAACCGATCACTTTGGCATTCCAAGCTCCTCGGCCAGCTCGCGCAGGAACAACTCTGCGTCTGTAACCATTCCCACAGCCTGGAAACTCCCCCGATCGGCTAGTTTGGTCACCGTGGCCGGGTTGATGTCCACCACGACGACTTTCACGTATGCCGGGAGCAAGTTGCCGGTCGCGATGGAGTGGAGCATGGTCGCGACCATGATGGCCACCTCGACGCCCTCCAACGCCTCCCTCATCTTTCGCTGGGCCTCGACGGTATCTGTGATGACGCCGGGCATAGGGCCATCGTCGCGGATGGAGCCGGCCAACACCATGCGCACGTTGTGCCGGATCGCTTCATACATTACCCCCGAGCGTATCAACCCGGTCTCCACCGCCTTCTCCAGCGAGCCCACCTTACGAACGGCGTTGATGGCGCGCATGTGATTCCGGTGCCCGCCAGGGGTCGGTAACCCGCTCTGTAGATCCACACCCAGCGATGTGCCGAAGAGCTGCGACTCCACGTCGTGGACCGCGATGGCGTTGCCGCCAAACAGGACGTGTACATATCCGTTATGGATAAGCCATGCCAGATACTTGCCGGCGCCGCTGTGAATGATGGCCGGGCCAACGACGAACAATATCTTCCCGCCCGCGTCGCGGACCTCACGTATCGTCTGAGCCACTCTGGCAATAGCCAGGGCGTTAGGGCGCTCGGAGGACACCGCGGAGCGCATGAAGCTGAACACCTCCTGCTCTCGTTCGCGCTCCATGGGGATTACACGGATGCCCTCATGCCCAACGACGATCTGTTCCCCCGCCTTGACATCGCCGATCGGCCGGGCGAACGCCGCACCGCGCTCTCGATCGACCACGATCACCAGATCCATCTCGGTACCTTGCACGTCCACCCAGGTGCCATTCAGCCGAACTTGCGTAGGGAGGTTCGTCGTGGAATAGAAATCATCGGGTACCGCCCCATCGATGGGAGCTGGCTCCGTGCGCACATCTCCCCCATCTAATATCTGAGCACCGAACTGCTGCAGCGTGACCAGGATCTGGCGCATCTGCAATTCCGTCTCGGCGAAAACGCTGATCCGGGCGCGGCTGGGCTCCTGCTTATGGCGCCCCACGTAGATCTCCTCCACGTTGAAATCCCCGCCCAAATCCATGATGGCGTCCATCACGCGGGCTAGAATCAGAGAATCAATGATATGACCTTTTAACGTGATCGTCTCAGAGAATGGGTATGTATGTGGCCGTGTTACGTTCATAAGCTCCTTATCACCTTTAGGATTTTCCGGAATCGCGGGAGGCCACTCATCTTGAACGTTCATTCGGAGGCTTCGTTGACCAACGCCTTTAGCCCCTCCTCGTCGATGATCGGCACACCCAGCTCCTGGGCGCGTCGGAGCTTGCTGCCAGGCGAGGCTCCGACAACCAGATAATCGGTACGGCGGCTGACGGTGTTCGTCACCCGACCGCCATGCCGGACGATGAACTCCGTGACCTCCTGCCGGCTCATCGTCGGGAGCGTGCCCGTGATGACGAACGTTTTGCCCTCCAACGGGCGCTTGCCCTCTTCCAAAGTCTCGGGGGCCACATCGGCCATGCGGACGCCAGCCGCGCGCAGCTTCTCGATCACCCGCCGGTTGGACTCCCGTGAGAACCAATCGACAATGCTCTTCGCGATCTTGGGCCCGATCCCCTCGATCTGGACCAGCTCCTCCTCCGTCGCCCGCATGAGTGCGTCAATGGAATAGTAATGCTGCGCCAACGTCTCCGCCACGGTACTGCCTACGAACTTGATCCCTAACCCTGTGATCAGCCGGGCCAAAGGCCGGTTCTTGGCCGCCTCGATCGCATTCATCAAATTCTGGACCCGCTTCTCCTTAAACCCCTCCAACTCCAGCAACTGCTCCGGCTTCAGATAGAAGAGATCGGCAATGTCGTGGATCAGCCCCTTCTCAACAAACAAGGCTGCCTGTTTCTCCCCCAACCCCGCGATGTCCATCGCGTTACGCGAGGCGAAATATTCCACCAGGCGTACCAATTGGGCCGGACAAGAGGCATTGACACAGTAATAGGCGACCTCGCCCTCCGGGCGCACGATAGGCTCCCCACACACTGGACAACGCTTCGGCATGTGCCACTTCCGCTCATCGCCTGTCCGCACCTCCTTGAGCACCCGCACGACCTGGGGAATAACCTCGCCCGCCCGCTGGACGACCACCATATCGCCGATACGGATATCCTTCTCCCGGATGTAGTCCTCATTATGGAGCGTTGCATTGCGAACGGTGACCCCGCCGACTCGAACGGGTTCTAAGACGGCATAGGGAGTGAGTACACCCGTACGCCCAACGTTGACCTGAATGTCCAACAGCCGGGTAACGGCTTCCTCCGATGGATATTTGTAAGCGATGGCCCATCGCGGCGCATTGCCTACGGTGCCGAGCTGCTCCTGGATGGCGAAGTCGTCGACTTTGATAACCAGCCCATCCGTATCGTAAGGGAGCTCCTTGCGTTTAGGCTCCCAGTCGATGCAGTACTGCACGAGCGCCTCGAAGTCCTCGAACCGCCGATTGAGGGGATTCACCGGGAATCCCAGTCGGCGGAGGTAATCCAACGCTTCCCACTGCGTGCGTGGTGTCTCCCCCCCCTCCGCCAGCACGACCTGATACGTCCACAGGCTGAGCGGGCGAGAGGCAGTGACTTTGGGGTCAAGCTGGCGCAGGGAACCCGCGGCCGCGTTGCGCGGGTTGGCGAAGGTGCGCTCGCCGCGGGCGGACAGCTCAGCGTTCATGCGCTCGAAAGCGACACGGGGCATGTATGCCTCCCCGCGCACCACAAGCCGACGAGGCGGCCGGGCATCGCCCGCGATAGGGATGCGCAGGGGGACGGCGGGTACCGTGCGCAGGTTAGCCGTGATATCCTCACCGACGTATCCATCCCCTCGCGTGGCCCCTAGAACGAACAGCCCATCCTGGTAGTGGAGCACCACGGTCAGACCATCGATTTTGGGTTCTACCACATAAGCCAGCTTCTCAACCGCCTCAGAGGATAGGATGCGGGCGATCCGATTCCGCCAGGCGCGCAGTTCGTCGGGGCCGAACGCGTTGGAGAGGCTGAGCATAGGCACGGGATGCTCAACCCTCTCAAACCGGTCCGATGGTTCTCCTCCCACCCGCTGCGTGGGAGAATCCGGCGTGATGAGTTCCGGATGTTCGGCCTCCAGTTGCCGGAGCTCCCGGAGCAGCGCGTCGTACTCGGCATCGCTGATCTCGGGAGAATCCAGGACATAATATCGATAGTTGTGATAGTTGATCAGCTCTCGGAGCCGAGCGATCCGCTTCGCAACCGATTCATCACTCATCATCCAGCCTCGAGCTGCAAGCACGTAAGCGCGCCCGCGGCAGCCAAAGGCCAACGGGCGCGTCTTTCTCTCTCATTGTCAAACACCACTGGGCGGCTCACGGAGACGCTGTCGGCGTTACATCGGTGGCCGGGAGCGGCTTCAGCCAATTGCCAGCCACCCAGCCGGACAACCCTTCCTCAGCACCGCTGATGACTCGTACCCGCCACCACGCATACCCATCTGCCTTCACGGGGTACTGCGCTATATCCCCAGGCTTTGGTAAGATCTCCAATACCGTTCCATCTTTCAGGATGACCCGGGCTGGGCTATCTCGCCCCGGCCCACCTCGAAGGAGAAGACCTTCGGGTTCGCTCCCAGTCACGACGGCCCGTCCGCCCGCCATAAGCCGGGGCTTTGGGGTTGGTGTAGGTGTAGGCGTGGGTGGAACCGGCGTGGCCGTCGCAGCCTGCATTGCTATCATGGTTTGTCGGGCCAGCTTCGTCGGATCCGGCGTGGGCGTTCCCTTCGCCTTACCACCCCCACTGAGCAGGGATGCAAACAGGGCGATCATAGCGACGACTACCAGTGCCGCAGCGCCGATCGCCCACAGCGGCACCTCTCGCCCAAGCTTACGCTCTTCCGGCGGGCCATATATGGGCTCGGACTCCGATGCGTCCAGATCCTCGGGAGGGGACTCAGTTGGTTCCTCTCGCGGCTGGTCATCGGGTCGGCGGAAGGGGGTATGAAGTTCATCTGTCATGATGGCATCCTCCTCATCTTGGCGACTGCGTGCACGCCATATGGGCTGCGCCTGCCCCCTCACCAGAGTCGAGCCCGGGCTGTATGCTTAGCCACCTTTGCCGTGGGTGTGCAACCACCGCTCCAGTTGATCCAGCGAGAGCGCGTTCAACACGCGATCAGGTGTCGCCCACCCTCGACGAGCGGTTGCCACGCCATATACGATCAGATCGAAATCACCCGGGCTGTGGGCGTCACAGTTAATGGCGATAGGAACGCCCAACTCCATCGCTCGACGCACATGCACATCGTCCAGGTCAAGCCGAGCCGGATGAGCATTCACCTCCAGCGCCGTGCCGGCCTCGGCGGCAGCCTGCAAGACGGCCTCCAGGTCGATGTCGCTGGCCTCCCGGTGGCCCAGCAAGCGGCCAGAGGGATGCCCCAGGATATCCACATGCGGATTGCGTATGGCGGCCAGCGCTCGTGCTGTGATCTGCTCGCGATTCTGGCGCAGCCCACTATGGATCGAGGCGACAACGCAGTCTAACTCAGCCAACACCTCATCCGGGTAGTCCAGGGCCCCATCTGCCAGTATCTCAACCTCCGCTCCCTGCAACAAGCGAAAATCCGTCCATCGCCGGTTCAGACGCTCGATCTCGGCCCGCTGTTCACGTAGCTGATCCACGCTCAGCCCGCCGGTAACCCCAAGGCTCTGGCTATGATCCGTGATCACCAGGTAGCGGTATCCTCTCGCCCGCGCGGCCTCAGCCATCTCCTCTATAGAGGCTGTGCCATCACTCCATGTAGAGTGAGCGTGTAGCTCCCCTTGCAAGTCCGCTGTCTCGATCAAACGTGGGAGCCGTCCCTCAGCCGCGGCCTCGATCTCCCCCCGGTCCTCGCGCAATTCAGGCGGAATCCACGGCAATCCCAGCGCCTCGTAAACCTCCTCCTCCGCTGCACACAGTAACTCCTGCCCATCTTCCCGCTTGAGAGCGTACTCGCTCAGGCTAAAGCCCAGCTTCAACGCGCGCTCTCGCAAGGCGATATTATGAGCCTGTGACCCGGTAAAGTACTGGAGCGCCGTACCCCATCGTTCAGGGGGGACGACGCGTAAGTCTACCTGTAGACCGTCCCGCGTGCGGATGGACGTCTTCGTATCCCCGCGCAACAGGACCTCCGCCACATCCGGCAGGTGAACGAACGCCTCCATCACGGGCTCGGAATCACGCGCGGCCACCAGCAAGTCTATATCGCCGATGGTCTCCTTCCAACGTCGCAGCGATCCAGCAACCATCGCTCGCTCGAGCGCGGGGATGGCCTCCTGTAACCCCGCCAACAGCGCCATCGCCACGGGACGCGCCTCGCCAATCGGGGTGCGATGGCTGCGTCGGGCCAGCGCCTGAATGCCAGCCAGGATGCGAGCCTCGGTTTTTGCCCCCATGCCGGGGAGCTGACGTAACCGACCCGCTTTGGCAGCCGTCTCCAGCTCCTGAATGGACGTAATACCGAGCTTCTCCCACACCAAACGCGCCGTCCTCGGCCCAACCTCGGGGATCTCCAACATCTCCACGACGCCAGACGGGACCTGCTGCTCCAATCGTTCCAGGTAGCTCATGCGTCCTGTGCGCAGAAGCTCATCCAGCTTGCCTGCCAGCGCCTCGCCAATGCCAGGGACCTCGCGTAAGCGCCCCTCTCGCCAATAATCAGCTAGGTCCTGAGGCAATGATTCGATATTATCGGCCGCTCGGCGATAGGCCATCACCTTGAACCGATTCTCACCCAGGATATCCAGGATATTCCCGATGCGCCGTAGTAGCGCTGCAATCTGCCGATTGCTGGGGGGCTGACCCATGTGAGCCTCCGCCCTACTGCTCCACCTGGTCTTGCGCATCGATCGGCTGGCCTCGTAACGGCCATATCCCAAGTTCCACCCAGATGCCCGGAGCTCGCTGGACGCTCATCCACAAGCGGTTGATCGTGAAATGGATCTGGGGAACCAGTGGGGCGAGTTGATCGGCCACAGCCTCGGCGTCCTCCCAATCCCCCTCAACCGCCGTCATGTGCGGTTGCCATGTTGCCAGATCGAATGGCTGTATCGGCACTCCCAATCCGGAGACCTCGTCGGCGATGGCCTGGTAGATGTGCTGTAAGGCTGGGGTTTTCTCCACGGGGACGACAAGACGTTGCTTGGGCGCGCGCAATGGGAATGCGATTAACCCACTAGCGCGCACATAAATCGGCGGCAGGCCACGTACAACCGCTTCCACCCTCTCCTGAACGACCTCTGCCAGATGAAGCCCCTGGACGGCCTGGATGGTCAGGTGGGGCTCAGGATTAGGAGTTCCACCTGCTTGCTCGGCCAGCCTCGCGAACAAATCGCGCAGAGCCGATCTCGTAGGCTCTGGAGGCTTCCCGATGATGTATAACCTGCCGTCAACACTTTCGATCACGTGGCCACTCCGGCGAGAGAACAGCTCGGGATAAAACCGCAGGCATTATACCAAGTTTCCTGGTGATTGAAAAGATTGGTTCATCTACGAAATGTGTACAACTCCTCCCCATTGCATTCAACCCGATTTGCAAAGGGCCGGGAGATCCCTGGATCGATCAGGCTAGTGCGCTGAGCCTCACGGCTCAATGCCCTGCAATACGCTCATCAGGCTATCGTAATCGTCTCGCAGGAGCGTGGCGACCTCTCGCGCGGCTCCCTCTAGCCAGCCCAGATCATCGCCGCGAGCCGCGTAGATCGCCCGGATGTGGGCAGCCAGCAGTTGATCCGCGGGTAATCCGCCATTCGCGTGCCACAGCAGCCGGAAATACACCAACCGTTCGGTGAAGGCGCACACCTCATCTGCGGTACACTCCCACACCGAGTAGTGGAGGGGAGGCGGCTGCGGGGGAAGTACCTGGCGCATGGGGCCATCATCCTCGCGCACTCCCACCAACACCGCCTGGAACTCCGTACGAAGGGTGCGCTCCAGCTGGGGGTGTTCACGATAGATGGCCTCGTCGAATACTTCCTCTGTGGAGCGGCGAACCGCCCGCCGGCCGGGATCGATCCCCGTAGTGGCGCCGAAGCTGACGACGGCATAAAGGGAACGATCATCCACGCTGACCCGCACCAGGCTGCCCAATGCAGGCGGACGGTGCAGCTCGAAGCTTTCCGCCACGAACCCCAGGCTGTTCGTCTCCACGATCTCACCGATGCGCGCCATTACACCCCCCGCACACGTTTACTACGATCCTTCTCGGATCGGGTATAGATCACCGAGTGGCCGGCCAGCTCTCTGGTAACCATCTCCTCGATGAGCTGGCGATCGGCCATAGTGATGACGGCCTGCTCATGAGCCTCAACCAGCGCAGGCGGATAGCCACCGCCGCGCTGACACTGATCGTAGATGATGGCATGAACGCGATCGAGCAACCTGGGAGACTCGGCCACCCAGGCGGGTACCTCCACGCGAGCGATCTCCTCCCCGACATTCAGGTAGAAGAAGTAGACGATCTGCTCCTTATCGTAGTGCTTCAACACCGGATGCAGGCTGCGGAAAATATCGCTGCGCTCACCGTCCTTCAGATGACGTGCGAAGAGATACCGATCCACCAATGTGGCCAGGACGGCACAGCGCGGCTGTCCTTCCGTCTCCTTCGTCCTGCACCGGCCGCAGACGACGACCTCATCCGGGCACATGCCAACCCGTAGAGTGTTGATCACGTCATCGGCGTTGGGATAGCTGATGTAAGCCGCCAAAGGGATGCCCATACCCTGCAACTGCCTCATAGCATCCCTGTACGGCGACAGGAAACGTTCGCGCACTTCCGGGGTGATACCCGGGTTATCCAGCCCCCACAAAATAAGCGTCCCATCTCGGATAGCCACTGCCTCTCGTTGAGAAACCGCCGTGGTCGCATCTACCAATGCGGTCATCTCATCCACTGCCATTTTGACCGCCAAGATGGCTCCCTCTACCGGGAACGTATGATGTCGGGGCTCTATGAAGACATCCTCATCGCGGTAATATAACCGAGACGAGACATCCATCTCGGCACCAGGTTGGCGGCCATAGGTGAGCACGGCATACCCTGTGTTGATGACAAAGAAACGGACCGGACTGTGGCGATCGGGGCCATGCGACGAGCCGTCGGCGGCGATCACTGTAAAGTCCGTCGGGCAAGGGGGCAGCGGATACGTCTTCGTGAAGGTGCGCTCCGGGTAGGCGACCAACCAGCCCGGGCGGGCCTGCGGGTCGTCCAGCCGACCGCGCACGCGGGCGGGATCCGTACTGCGCAAGCGCTCCAGGGCAACATCCAGGCGTTCACGGCGTTCATCGCCATCAAATGCCTGGGCCATCTCCTGGACAGCTCGAGCGATCACATCCAGTTTCAGGGGCATATCCTGTTGCCTATCATCCGGCATCAACACCAGAAGACTCAGACATCCGGTGCTAGAACAGATTTTCTGGAAGCTATTATACCGTGACCGCGGGGGTAGGGCAAAATAAGGGGTGCCAGTAAATGTTCACCGTTCCCCCACTAGATCTTATTGGCATCCGGTGAGCGATGTGGATGAAGACACACTCAATACATCCGTAAGACTCGATGTACGAGGATGCAGCGCAGCTAACCCCTTTTACCTCCCCTATCCTCAAAAGTTTGACCCTGTGGGGTGCCCTTCGCCACTCGGAGATCTTGTTTACCCCAATGGTGAACAGTCGCCATGAGCGGTGGCACACCGCATAACGATGAGCATAAGATCGCAGATGACGCTGATGTACGCAGCCCCTCATTGATCACCCCGATTTTGCCCTTTCATCTGCGTAGGTCGGCTCCTTCTGCGTCATCAGCGTTCACCCATTCTATTTACGGAACAAGTCCACCTGTTTGACAACAAGATAGTCCTCAGCTATAATGCTGTTGCTTGACTGACCAGTCGGTTTAGAGGCTCCAGAGGTTCCATTAAGGGGGGAGAACGATGAACACGGCGCAATTCGTCGTCATTTTGGTGATGTCGATCATCCTGGGGGCCCTATACGGCTACCTGGCAGGGGTGGTTGGCAAGGGGAAACGCCCGTATGGTCTGGTTGGAGATCTCCTTATCGGCATCGTCTGCCAACCCATTGTTAGCCTCACCTTCTTCTGGCTCACCCCCAAGCTGGGATTTACCGCGCCGATCTGGCGGTGGCTCTCCGCCTTCGGTGACACAAGTTGCGTCACCATCCTTATCCTATGGCTGGTCCGCCGCGTGCAACGTACATAAGGGAGAACTGCACGCTGGAGCAATATCTTCCAATACGCGACCAGGATGAACGGCAAGCTTGCGCGTCCATTTCCCCAGGGGCCGGCGTAGCGTGCAACCACGCCGGCGAATCATAATGTGCACACGGGGCAAGACATCATGGGAGAGCATCAACATTCGGCCATCGAGGGAGACAAGTATAGTCCTCCCTCCTCGAGCACGGCCGAGGACCGACGGATGCAGATCTTGCAAGCCGCCACCGTTTGCTTCGCCCGTCAGGGTTACCACCGCACAACGATGGATGACATCGCGCACGAGAGCGGGGTAAGCAAGGGCAGCCTTTACTGGCACTTCAAGAGCAAAAAACACCTCTTCCTCACCATCATGGACGAGTGGATGCAGTCCATCACGCAGGTACTGCAGGACGTCATGCAGAAGGACGAGATGACTTGGGCCGAGAAGCTGCGCTGGGCGGCAGAGGCTATCGCTGCGGACATCGCCAGTCAGCAAGAGTTTATCTCCATTGCCGCGAGCTTCTGGGCAGAGATGCAGCGCGACGACGAAGTGAAAGAGCGCATGTTACGCATCTACCAGGATATGAAGAAAACCCTGGCCCAGATCATCATAGCAGGCATTCAGGCGAAAGAATTCCGCCCCGTCGATCCCGAGGCGACAGCAGCAATGATTATCGGCGTATTCGATGGAGTGACGCTGCAATGGACGGTGATGCCCGACATGATCCACTGGCCCGATTTTGGTAACAAGATCGCGAATATCTTCATCCACGGGCTGGAGGCACGCGCAGATCATGGCTGAGGTCACCGGGGAATGCGCCATTCGCACAGAGGGATTGAAAAAGGAGTTCAGCAACACGGTCGCTGTGGATGGGCTGGACCTCGCCATCCGACCGGGGGAAATCTACGGCCTCATCGGGCCAGACGGCGCAGGCAAGACGACCACCATCCGGCTGCTCGCCGCGGTCATGATCCCCACAGAGGGCACGGCGCTGGTCGGCGGGTTCGACACGGTCACTCAGGCTGAGCAGGTGCGCGAGATCATCGGCTACATGCCCCAACGATTCAGTCTCTACGGCGATCTGACCGTACTGGAGAACCTGACCTTCTTCGCCGACGTGTTCGGGGTACAGGGCAAAGAGCGCGAGGAGCGCATCAGACGGCTGTTGGCCTTCGCTCGCCTGGAGGAATTCACCAGCCGACGAGCCGCACATCTCTCCGGCGGGATGCA